>JAXMMN010000387.1:0-3595 GCA_034366485.1 Bdellovibrionales bacterium | reverse complement strand
TACTTTGTCCGCGCCCTTTGCCTTTTTTAATTCGACCGCGAAGCGTGTACGGTCGACCCAAAAGCTGTCTCGCCTCTTCGGCTTTTCCCGAAGCGAGCGCTTGGCGAATTCGCGTGGAAGAAACGATGGTCGACTGTCCCTCAATTTCTATTGAGAACGGTGGAACGACCTCAACCTCAGAAATCATCTGCAAGTGGGTACGAAGAAAATCGATTGAGCCCGCTCGATTGGCGCCAAAGCTAAAGTCGTAACCGACGATCACGGCTCGGGGTTGAAACGGTTTCAACACGCAATCCAATAGAAACTGCTCCGGCGTCAGTTGCGAAAATGCCCGAGAAAACGGTTCGACCACCAAAACGTCCACGCCCAGGGCCTGAAGTCGCTCCCGACGATCTTCACCATCAAAAAGGCGTTTGAGCTTCAGTTCGGGACGCAAAACCGCCAAGGGGTGCGGTTCGAAAGTAAAGACAATCGCTGGAATCCCGAGTGCGCGGGCCTTTGAAACAGTTTGGCGGATAAGTTCTTGATGGCCTCGGTGGACGCCATCGAAGTTCCCGATGGTCAGGCAACTGGCCGAACCGTAAGAAGACTTATTTGAAGAGGCTGGGGCACTCGCATATTCTGCCACGCCATTGTAAACTCGCATCGATTTCTCCATGACTGACCCTACCATCAATAGACAAACGCCCCCGAGGCTTGCTACACAGCGTTAATGGGCCAAGTTAGAAAAATCTCAAGACAAACCCACGGCTTGATTCTCCGCCTTTGGCGCAGGCGCTCAGTTGCGGTCCGCGCTCTGCTTTGCTGGGCGGTTGGCGCCATTCTTATCACGATCGACCAGTCCGGCCATCACGATCTTCGATACAAACTGCGCGGACCTCGACCTGGCTCGCTGGACTCTCGGATCGTCATTGTCGATGTGAATGAACGGGATTGGCTTGAACTCGATCCACAGATTCGCAACACGCTTCGCCCGCTCAAAGAAGTGTCGCTTGCGGGCGATCAAATCTTTTGGAATACGATTTTGTGGGAGCGAGTACTTTCCCGAATTCTCGCCGATCTTCCCGCGGCCGTCGGTGTGACTTTTCATTTTGGCGAAGGAGTTCGCACGGGTACGCTTGGACCCGCAACACGCGCTCTTTTCGAAGATCCTCGAGTTGTTTGGGGAGCCGATCTTGATAGCGCGGGCCGAGCGCTGATTCCTGTATTCGCGACCACCTACAATCGCAACATTGCCATTCGCAGTCTTCGTGTGGACGATGACGGCACACTTCGCCGCTACTCGCGTTCACTGATTCAAATTCCGCACATGGGCACCCGCCTAGCTGAAATTGCAAAATCCACCGAAGGATCTGGCGAGACACGATCTGCGGGAACCGGTGTCGGAAGTGGGTTCGGCGAGGCGCAGCCGCAAGACTTTGATGCTCCAGTAGAAATCAACTATCTCGGCGCCGCCGGCTCCTTTCCCACGGTCTCCATTCGCGACTTGCTCGAGGGCCGCGTTCCACCGGAGGCATTTAACGGCAAGCTTGTGATTATCGGTAACCGCACGGATTCGACGGAGGCATACACAACTCCGCTTGGTCGAATGAGTCGCGCCGAGGCCGTCGCGAACATCACCGACAATATTTTGCGCGACAAGGTTCCCAAACGAATATCGCTTTGGGTGTCTTTTCTCGTCTCTGGAATTTTAGTTTTTGCAGCCGTACTTTTTATTCTTAGCTACCCGCAGCCAGTCGTAATTTTCGGTATCGTGTTTGGAGCGCTCTGCTGGCTGTCGCTGTCGGCTTGGATTTTCGATTCCTTTGCCATTTGGATCCCAGCCATCGGCCCCGTGGTGCAGATTGCCGTGACCTACATCGTTTTCCTCAGCCATCAAGTTTCTGCGAACGAAGCCCGAAATTGGCGACTGGAGCAAGACAGGAAGGCCGCCGAAGAGCTCGAGCAGCTGAAAACAAACTTCGTCAGCATGATGAGCCATGATCTTAAAACGCCAATCGCGAAGATTCAGGCGATCTGCGACCGCTTGCTTTCTAGAGGAATCGAAGGCGAAGTGGCCGATGATCTTAAAAACCTCCGGCGCTCGTCAGACGATTTGCATCGCTATATTCGAAGTATTCTTCAAGTGACGAAAATTGAGGCCAGGGAGTTCGCCATCACTCGCGAACCGGTGGATGTAAACGAAGCGATCGAGCGAGTGCTCAGCCGACTGAGACCGCTGGCCTCCGAAAAACAGCTTCAAATTACCGCAGAACTTGAGCCTTTGTTTTCAATTGAGGCCGACTCAACGCTCCTAGAGGAGATGATCCACAACCTCGTTGAAAATGCGATCAAGTACACACCCCCACAAGGCGGTGCTGTTCGGGTCATTTCGACAGAAGAGGATTCCCAAGTTGTGGTGACGGTCCATGATTCTGGGCCAGGAATTCCAATCGAAGACCAACCACTGGTGTGGAATAAATTTACACGGGGCTTAAAGGCCAATAACACAGCGACTGGCTCTGGCCTTGGGCTATATCTCGTGAAATACTTCGTCGAACTTCACGGGGGGACGGTATTCCTCGAATCACCGCCTGGAAGTGGGACAAAAATAGGCTTCCGCATTCCGACCTGATTCAAGTGGCCTGTTCATGGGGGTAGTATGAAGAAACGAATTCAAGCACTGATCGTCGACGACGAAGCTGAACTGCGAAAGTCGGTGATTTCTATCCTTCGCAACTCGATGCCCGATTTCGAGTTCGACATTGAAGAAGCGGCCGATGGTCGCGAGGCCGTCGAAAAATTCAAAAATGCCGACTGGGATCTCGTCCTCATGGACGTTCGAATGCCAAACCTCACTGGCATCGACGCCCTAAAACTCATCAAAGCACATGATCCGCGCACGTTCGTCGTCTTGATGACGGCGCACTCAAACCTTCAAGACGCGGTCGCCGCGATCAAAGAAGGAGCTTACGATTATTTGGAAAAGCCTGTTCAGCCGCAGCGGCTGGTCGAAATCGTGACTCGCGCCAATGAAGCGCGCGAGATGGTTTCGCGATTGGCGCTTTCGAATCCGATCTTCGATGACGACATCGACAGCGAATTTGTCGGCACGAGCAAAAAAATGCGCGACGTGTTTGATCTTATTCATCGGCTTTGCAAGGTCGACACAACCGTACTTATTCGCGGCGAAAATGGAACAGGGAAAGAACTTGTTGCGCGCGCGATCCACTTTAACTCGCCTCGAAAATCTGGCTCGATGATTGCGATCAACTGTGGAGCGATCCCAGAAAATTTAATGGAGAGCGAACTTTTCGGTCACGAGAAGGGCTCGTTCACCGGAGCACACGAACGAAAAATCGGGAAGTTTCAGCTAGCCAACAACGGCACCATTTTCCTCGACGAAGTTGCCGAGTTGAAACCTGAAATGCAGGTTCGACTTTTGCGTGTCCTTCAAGAGCGAAAGTTCATGCCCGTCGGTTCGAATCGCGAAGTGAAAACGGATGCCCGTATCATCGCCGCCACAAACCGAAACTTAGAAAAGATGATCGAAGAAGGAACGTTCCGCGAAGATCTCTTCTATCGCCTCAATGTTATGCCGATTTTCCTACCGCCT
>JAXMMN010000386.1:0-5383 GCA_034366485.1 Bdellovibrionales bacterium | reverse complement strand
CGGGCTTTTACTTGATTGAACCATCGGGAAAGTACTCCTCAGTTTTAAGGACCTTTCCATTTTCGTACCGAATCATTTTAGCGAGCTTTCCCTTTTCATAAGTTCGCTCTTCCAGCAGATAACTAGCTGGCGCCCCGATGGGGCGAAGGTAAACTTTGTGGATCCCTTGAAGTTCGCCATCTCTGTAATTCACCTCACTTAGGGGTTGCCCATCACGATCCCATTCAAAGTGCGTACCTTCGCGTTTGAAGCCATAGCCATAACCGGGTTCACATTCGACAAGAAATTCGACGGCCGAAACTTCCATGCAGTATGTGCAATCAGTTCTTGTTTTGATCGAGCCTTTGGTTGCGAGCGTGCCATTGTCCCAATAAGTATTGATTTCGAAGAGGGAATTCGACTTCGCCTTTTTCACTTCGATTTTCGGTTTGCCGTTTTGCCACCAACATACACTCTGCTCGACCGTCAACTCGCCATTGGCTCGAGATCCTACATTGCTTTTTTCACGGCCGTAGGTTGTGGATCGAGCTTTTTGCCCAGATTCGTACCATTCTTCATCTGTGCCAGCGAGCATGCCTTTTTCGTCAACTTCCATCCGACGTTTTATTTTTCCGTTTTGATAGAGATCTGTGAAAGTGCTACTTCCGTTCGCTCGATTTTCTCGTTTTCGTTTCGCTGCTTTTGGTTCGTCGACAGCGCCTCGGGTAAGTACGGAGGCCCATCGCGACGTTGGCGCCGCGTCCTCTTCGCTTTCAAGAATTTTGCCGTTTGCCATTTTAACTTTCGATCGAAGTGCCCCATCGTCTCTATACAATTCAACTTCTTTGGCGCCGGAATACCCACACAGAGCTGGGTCAATGGTGGTTTCTACGGATTGGCTGCAGCGAAGTGAGGCAACTTTGCCGTCGGCTGTGTAACGAATGCTGGCTACTTGCCCAGGGGCTCCACGAGAGTCGTCGACTTTTGCGTAGAACTCTTTGCTCTTAATTTTTCCGTTTTCAAAAAAAGTTTCCTGAAGGCCCACTTTGTTGCCATCAACAGTTCGTTCTCGTTCTTTCAACACCTTTGTTCCAGAATAGAATTCCAACTGTTCACCGTGACGAAGACCATTTCCATTGACGATCTTGTACCGACGAAGTTCATGTCGATCTTTGCGGATTGTTTCTTCCTCTAGGACTTTTCCCTTAGAGAGCACTTTTCGTTCTGTGGACTTTGCTCCGTCGCTGAACGTGCGCACACAGGTGACTTCACCTTCAATGAAAGCTTTCACATCCGAATCATCTAGATCCACGATCTCGTCTTTGTGCTTACATTCGATCGCTTGTGCATGGGCCGAGGTCCAGCTGCAAGTCGCGGCAAATATCATCAAAATCCAAGTGAAGGAAAAAAGGACGGTTTGTTTCTTCGTGTTTCTCATGTGAAAATCTTTAAGAGTCGTTGGTCAAAAGGCAAGGTCTATTCATTGAGGCGGGCAACAGTGAAGAGTGCAGCACGAGGAAAAATCCGAATTTGGTTACTGTCACTATTTCTGATGAGTGCTTGGAGCCCTGAGGCTTTGGCAATGAGTGGCTGTCCCACGACGGCAGTTATGGCGGATCATCTTACCGAAAAATCAGCGGAACATTGTGGCGCAGAAAAAATTGTATGGGATCTCTCTGACTTTGTGCCAGATGGCACCGTGTGTGAGTCCCGGCAGCAGGGATTGAATCTTGTGGCTCGTGTTGTTCAGGATCTGTGCGAATCCAAAATAGACGGGGACGACATCACAACAAAGCTGACTCACATCAAGGTAACGGCCCATCTAGGGACAGGCACCGAATATGTTTTTCTTCGAAAGCAACTGAACGCGAAGGTCCCAATCAAAGAGGCGCCTGTTCTAACAAAGTGGAACGAAGAGTTATTGAAGCTAAAAACTTTTCTCCGCACGTCGACCGGCCTTCCTTTGGCGTCGCGGGCCGACAGAGAAAAGTTGCAGGCAGACGCGAAGCAAGCAGAAGAAACGAAGAAACGACAAGCCGATCGAGAGTTAGCGGAGAAAAAGCGGCAGGAAGACAATAAGAAGAGAGAGACTGAGGCGCAGCAAAGAGAAGCTAAAGTGACGATGGCCAAGCAAAAGCTTCAGGCGGCCGTAGAAAACTACCAGAAAAAAGCGAAAGAAATTTGGTCTCGTCCCGACTCAACTCCGGACGGAATGGAAAAGAAAAAGTTGGATTCAGAGGCCGCGCTTCAGGAGCTCAATCGCGCGCAGTCGGAGTTTCAGGCGGAAGTCAGCGCAATTAAGTAGAATAGGGTGTTTTCTTATTTCAAGTTGTCGCGCGGATCCCAGCCCGTTTTTTCTCGCCAGATATAGAGCTGTTCGACTTTGGTTCTTGCCCAGGGTGTCCGGCGAAGAAAAGTAAGGCTTGATTTGATACTAGGATTTTCATTGAAGCAATTGATGTTGATCTTCTGGCCGAGCAATTCCCAGCCGTAGTTCTCAACAAGCTTGGTGACGATCATTTCTAGCGTCACGCCCTCGAGCGGATCTTTCGCCTTATTCATTTCTTCGACTTCAATTTCTTGTCCGCGGTTTTTACTTTGGCTTTCGACTTCTTTTTGAACGTAGCGAGGTCTTTTGTAAGCTTTGTTCCAAGCTTCGAGTCTAAAGTTGCCAAAATTCGGACCGCTAGCAGGGCCGCGTTTGTGGAATTGTCGATGGCGACGGTGGCGACAGGGACACCTTTAGGCATCTGCACAATCGACAAAAAAGAATCGAGGCCTTCAAGCTTTGTGATATTCACCGGAACGCCAATCACTGGAAGAATCGTGGCGCTTGCGATCATTCCAGGGAGGTGAGCTGCACCACCTGCTCCTGCGATGATGATTTTAAGTCCGCGATCTTTTGCTTTTGCAGCATAGTCCAGCATTTCATCAGGCGTACGGTGTGCTGAAAGTACTCTCACTTCATGTGCGACACCGAAATCTTTGAGCGTCTGGTGGGCGGCTTCCAATACCGGCCAGTCAGAATCACTGCCCATCACGATACCTACAAGTGGTCCTTTTGCCATAAAACGTCCTCTCGCTTAGTAGCCAGTTTTCTTTGCCAACGAAGTGGCAGATGATTTTGCGGCTTTTAGAAGTGCGCTCTGGCTCACTGATTTTGCTGTCGCAAGTAAATTGATGTGGCCCAATTTGCGGCCAGGGCGCGTTTCGTGTTTTCCGTACCAATGCACCGTCGTTTGAATTACAGGTTTTTCGGGGAGTTCCTGTAGCCAAGGCGTTAAATAAGTCGAAAGCGGTTTTGTAGAACCCAACAAGTTCCACATCGCGAAATTTGGCGCCCGCAAAACAGGTTTTTCTAATTTTAGTCCGCCGACGGCAAACAAATGGGCCGTGAATTGGTTAAAGCTCATCGCAGCTTGTGTGTAGTGACCGGTGTTGTGCACGCGTGGAGCGATTTCGTTGATCAGAATTTCACCGTCTACTTCAAAAAACTCGACACCCATTGCGCCAACGTAGTCCACCGATTTCAAAAACTTCTTTAATCGTAGTTTCATTTTCTCATTCGAAGCCTTGGACTTTTTCGCGACGCCTGCGGGACCGGCGACCCAGAGGCAGCGAGAGTCGACTTGTTTTGATTCAACTAAGGGGAATTCGATGATGTTTCCACTTTGATCTCTTGCCAGGATCATTGCGAGTTCTCGTTCAAACGGGATGAGGCGTTCGCCAATGAAGCCCGGTGAACCGGTCTGTTTTTCAATTTCCGCGACAAAGCTTTTTAGTTCGCGTTCGTTTCTAACAACCGTTGTGCCGTACCCATCGTAGCCGCCGGTGCGAGCCTTAAAGACCACCGCTCCGCCGAATTTCAAAAATGCTGATTCCGCTTCGGATTTTGTGGAAACCGAAAGCCAAGGCGCGGTTGCGAGCTTGTGTTGATCAAAAAGCCGTTTCTGTGAAAGCCGATCGCGCAAGAGATCCATGGTCTGAGGCTTCGGCCAAATCGCAACGCCGGTGGCTTTCGCGGCTGCCTCTAAGATCGAAGCGAGGTAAAATTCACTTTCAAAGGTCACGGCCGAACAGCGTTTAAGAAGTTTTACCACGTCTTCTACGCGATCGGGGCTACCTTCGATCCAATCATTGGCCACTTGGGCCGCCGGATCCATCGGGTTTTGGCTTAAAACGGTCGTGGGAAGCCCTCGGGCGTAGGCCTCAAGAACGAGCATTCGGGCCAGTTGACCACCGCCAAGTATTCCAATCGGTTTCATAAAATGAGTTTTGACACCTTAGGGCGAAACGGGTCAAGAAGGCTTCAGATGAAGCATGAAATTACTCGACCCATTCTGCGCGGAGCTGTGAACTTCCCGGTGATGCTTGCGCCGATGGTGGGCTTAAGCCACGTCGCTCTTAGAACCGCTATTCGCGAGTATTTGCCCTCTGGTGCAGTGACACCTTGGCCAACAGAAATGCTGAATTCGCGGCGCCTTCCTATCGAGCGTTTTGACCTTGTGCCAGAGGTCCTTCGCTGTGAATCAGAGTCGCACCTAGTTCCTCAAATTCTAGGCAATGAAGAAGACCCCATTCGAAAAAGTGTCATTCGTTTGGAAGAAGAATGGGGCGCTAGCGGAATCGATATCAATATGGGCTGCCCTGTGAAAAAGGCGCTATCTCACAACTATGGTGTGTCGCTCATGGGTGACTCTGACTATGCGGCGAGTGTGGTTCGCATGACCGCAAGGCACACCAAGCTTCCGATCTCCGTCAAGCTTCGGGCTGGAAAAGGGGAATCGGGACTCGAATTTCTTTTGAAATTCTCTAAGGGTTTGGTTGATGCCGGTGCCGAAACCTTGACGCTTCATCCGCGTTCCGCGGAGCAAAAGCGCCGGGGAAAAGCGGATTGGGATCAAATTCGAATTCTTCGCGAAGAGGTTCCAGTCGCGATCATCGGTAACGGTGACGTTCAGACTTCTGCAGATGCTTGGCGCATGCTGAAAGAAACGAAGTGTGATGCTGTCATGGTGGGGCGTGCGTTGACGGCGAGGCCTTGGATGCTGTGGCAGATCGGTGAGGACTTGGGTTTTAAGCCCCCCGTGGGTCGAGAAAATGAAAAAGCGCCTCGCACGGCGGACGAAGAGGGGATCGAGTTCGCGCGATTTGCTATCGATGTTTTGGGTCGCCTTCAGAAATTTCATCCAGCTAAAGAGAAAGCGCATTGGTCCGAGGAACTCTTAGTCAGAAAGTATCGTTTCTTTTTGAAAAACTCAGGGCCATGGCTTTATTTTGGTCATGAGTTAGAGGCTCGCGCTTCGCGAGCGACATCGCTTAACCATCTTCGCGACATCGTCACGGACTTCTTCTTTGGTCCCTCGGCGACCATTCAGCCGCTCTCGGAACGCACCGATCTACG
>JAXMMN010000385.1:0-2531 GCA_034366485.1 Bdellovibrionales bacterium | reverse complement strand
CGATCGATGGCAATTTTCAGCTGGGGAATTAGCACTAGAGGTTCTGTCTGAAGATCAACGACTCCATCGATGCCTTCGAGAGCGTCATAAATCTCTCCACCAATTCTCCTAAGCTCGCCTAGATCTGGTCCAAAAACCTTCACAGCGATTTGGGCACGTACACCAGATAGCAAATGGTCAAGCCGGTGGCTGATCGGTTGCCCGAGGTTCACGTAAACGTCGCCCGCTTTTTCAATTCGCTCGCGAATCTCTTGAAGCACGATGGGTCTTTCCCGTCCGTCAGGTTTGAAGTCGACATCAATTTCATGCCAGTGGACGCCTTCTGCGTGCTCGTCCATTTCGGCGCGGCCGGTTCGGCGAACCGTGGACTTTACTTCTGGCACAGACAAAATGGCCTGTTCGATTTTCATTCCAAGTGCATCGGATGCGGCAAGTGAGATTCCGGGTGCTCCAGCGACACCAATTGTCGCTGTGCCTTCGTTGAAGTCAGGTAAGAAGTTTCTTCCCATCAATGGGAGTAATAAAAGACTTCCGATCAAAAGTAGAGTCGCACCCGTCAATACTAGCTTAGGCCGCGGCAGCGTCAGGTGAAGCACTTTTAAGGCGAATTGTTTTAAAAGTTGGACAAGTCGGCCATCTTTTTCCTCGTGCACCGCCTTTGAGTTTGGCAAAAGGTAAGAACACAAGATCGGTGTGATCGTGAGAGACACCGCTAAAGAAGCTAGAATTGAAATTATGTAGGCGACTCCAAGCGGAACAAAAAGTCGTCCTTCGATTCCGCCAAGTGCAAACAGCGGAATGAAGACCAGGACGACAATGATGGTCGAGAGTACGATCGAATTGCGAACCTCGCTAGAGGCCTCGTAGATGACTCTTAAATTGCCTTTTGGCGAACCGTTTAGCCGATTTTCACGAAGTCTTCGAAACACATTTTCGACATCCACAATCGCGTCATCAACAAGTTCACCGATCGCAATCGCGAGCCCACCGAGTGTCATCGTGTTGATGATGATATTCAATAGGTGAAAGACAATGGCTGTGATCAACAGGCTAAGAGGGATCGCCACAAGAGTGATCGCAGTCGTGCGGAAGTTCATGAGGAATAAGAACAGAATAATCATCACCATGATGATTCCATCGCGAAGTGCCTGTTCGACATTCCCGATCGAGGCTTCAATAAAATGAGATTGTTTGAACAGATCTGTTTCTAACTTTACTCCCTCAGGCAGGCTGGTTTGAATCTGTTGCAGTTCCTTGTCGATCGCGCGAGTTAGATCGATCGTGCTAGCGTTTGGTTGTTTCTGAATAGTCATAATGACGGAGTGCTTGGCATTGATACTGCCTTCACCGCGTTTTATTTTTGGTCCGACTTTTACTTGGGCGATGTCTTTGACAAGAACCGGTTGCCCAAAATGCATTCCGACCAATGAGTTTTCGATTTCCTCAAGACTCGAGACGCGTCCAATTGGACGAATGAGGAATTCTCGATCACTAATGTCAATGAAGCCGCCGGTCGTATTTTCGCTAATCTCCGAAAGCGCGTGCTTGAGATCTTCAAGCGAAACAGCTTTTCGCTGCAACTTTTCGCTCGATACGTGAATCTGATACTGTTTTACTTCGCCGCCCATTACGACAATCTGGCTGATACCAGGAATCGTCATAAGTCTTGGCCGCAAGGTCCAATCGGCCAACGTTCGCAGGTCCATCGGCGTCACTTTTTCCTCTGGACTAGTGACACCGACGAATTGGATTTCACCCATGATAGACGACACCGGCCCCATAATGGGCTGCATGCCGGGAGGTAGGCGGCCTTCTAATAGCTGCAGTCGCTCGGCAACGAGTTGGCGGTTTCTGAAAATGTCAGTGCCCCAGTCGAACTCTACATAAACAATAGAAATGCCAATGCCGCTACTTGATCGAAGTCGAAGGACATCCGGCGTGCCGTTTAAGATCGTTTCCACTTGAAGAGTAACAAGCGTTTCGACTTCCTCTGGCGCAAGCCCATGGGCTTCTGTCAATACGGTCACCGTCGGTCGATTGAGATTTGGAAACACGTCGACTGGCAAATCTTTTAATAGCCATGCGCCATAGACGCTCAAGGCGAGCGTAATTAAACCTACCAGAAGTCGCTTTTTCAGCGAAAATTCAATCAAGTAATTCAGCATAAATCCCTTTCAAAGAGATTTGCTGCCAAGCCCTAATGGACCCGTAATCCTCTTTGTAAGCAAGAGTAGAGTAGAGAAGTGATTTGCTAATCGAAGTGGCGCTTAGGCCTGTATTGGAGGTCTAAAGAGCGATTCGAGAATTCGGCTGCGAGGAGCCACGGAATCGCCTGGGACGGGAAACTGAAGGAGGTCAAATTGACTGTTCGATACACTCAGTGTCGTTGGGGTGAACATGATATGGCTGCAAGAAACTGCGATTTCATGAGTGTGCCGAGATTCGTGATTTTTGTCGCTTTCTTGATTCACGGATTCGTTTTGTTCATCATGTGCTGATAGATCGTTGGCATCATTGTCGGCTTGGTGGTT
>JAXMMN010000384.1:0-5549 GCA_034366485.1 Bdellovibrionales bacterium | reverse complement strand
TGACCGCAAGATTCGTGGTGATAGAAATGCGAGATCGTCGAAAGCACATCGACCATACAGTTCGAATCATCAATGACGATGATCGCGCCAGAACCAAGCATGGTTCCCATTTGCGCGAGGCACTCGTAATCAAGAGTCGCTTTTTCACATTCTTCCGCTGTGATCACAGGGGCTGACGAACCACCAGGAACAACGGCTTTCAATTTGCGTCCAGGCTTTAATCCCCCGCACTCGATGTTGATCAAATCCATCAACTTATATCCGAGTGGAACTTCATAAGTGCCTGGCTTGTTCACGTTGCCAGAAATCGAAAACAACTTTGTACCGGCAGACTTTTCCGTTCCGTACTTGCGATACCCGGCAGCTCCGTCACGAATAATAGGAACGACAGCCGCTAAAGTTTCAACGTTGTTCACGATTGTTGGCTTGCGCAAATATCCTTGGACCGCTGGGAAAGGAGGCTTCAGCTTCGGTTGGCCTTTTAGGCCTTCGAGCGACGAAATCATCCCGGTTTCTTCACCGCAGATGTAAGCGCCAGCGCCGAGATAAAGATCCAAATCACAATCGAAACCAGATCCAAGAATGTTTTTACCGATGAGGCCGGCCGCTTTTGCTTCCGCAAGGGCCTTTTCCAAAATAGCCGCTGGCCCCATGTACTCACCACGAATGTAGATGTACGCCTTTTTGGCCTTGATCGCGAACGCCGAGATCATCATCCCTTCGATCAATTGATGAGGCGCCTTTTCCATCATCACGCGATCTTTAAAGGTGCCAGGTTCAGATTCATCCGCGTTGCAAAGCAAATAGCGCGGTTCGCCGTTGTTCGGCAAGAAACCCCACTTCACGCCCGTCGCAAAGCCCGCTCCACCGCGGCCACGAAGACCCGAAGCTTTCACTTCATCGATGATTTTCTGCGGCTCCATTTTAAGCGCGCGGGCCAGTTGCTCGTAGCCACCGTGCTTTTTGTAACCCTCTAAAGTCTTAAACTCTGGATTGCTGTAATGTTCAGAAAGATATTTTACTTCAGCCATGATTGATCAGTGCCCCCGCGCCTTCGAACGTAGGCTTCGAACAAGTTCGACACCTTTTTCTGTATTCAGATTTTCAATGTAAGAATCACGATTCACTTGAAGCATCGGTGCGGTGTCACAGCTACCTAGACATTCCACCTTCGAAAACGTGAAGAGTCCGTCGGGCGAAACTTCGCCTTCTTTTTTGCAGCCCGCTTCTTTCATCATCGAATCGCAAAGTTCGCGCCCGCCAAGCATTCCACACGTCAGTGTCACGCAGACCTGAATGTGGTTTTTCCCAACCGGTGTTTTGTTGAACATCGTGTAAAACGTCGCGACTTCTTCGATTTGTGCCGCCGGGATTTCCATCACTTCCGAGAGGTGCTGGATCACTTCGGGGCTCACCCAACCGTTGTTTTCGTCTTGCGCGCGATACAAACAGCGAATGATTGCGGACTGCTTCGCTTCGTAGCGAGTCAATTCGGTTTTTACGTACTTCAAACCTTCATCAGAGAGTTTAAACATCATCGTCCTCTTTAGCGATCCAGTTCACCGGCAATAAGATTCATCGAACCCAAAATCGCAATAACGTCAGCCAAAAGGCCGCCGGTGATTTGATCGGGGAACGATTGATAAATAGCAAAACATGGCGGGCGTACTTTTAGTCGGTAAGGACGACCGCTGCCGTCACTCACCAAGTAAAAACCGAGTTCGCCGTTCGCCGCTTCTGTTGCATCGTAGATATCGCCCACAGGTGGACGAAGACCTTTAATCACAAGCATGAAGTGGTTCATCAGCCCTTCGATGTTTCCGTAAACTTCCGATTTCTCCGGAAGCACAATCGCCTTGTCTCGAATTGTGTAGTCGCCCGATGGCATGTTTTTGCAAACTTGCTGAATGATTTTTAGCGACTCGCGCATTTCTGCGACCCGAACTAAATAGCGATCGAAGACATCGCCGGTCGTTCCAACTGGAATTTTGAAATCAAGTTGGTCGTAGCCGTAGTAAGGCTGCGCTTTGCGGAGATCAAGACCAACACCCGCGGCGCGCAAGCAGGGCCCCGTGTAACCCCACGCGATCGCATCTTCTGCCGAGATTTTGCCGACTCCTTGCGTGCGCTGTTGCCAGATTTTGTTGCCCGTCAAAAGACCGTCCAACTGATCTACGCCTTCGCTGATTTTTTTGCACGTCTCCAAGACGTCATCAAACCAGCCCTCAGGAGCATCTTGCGCCATGCCGCCAATGCGGGTCATGGACACCGTCAGACGTGCCCCACAAAGTTTTTCGAAAAGCGTGTAAACCATTTCACGGTAAGTGAACAAGTGGAAGAAGCCCGTCAAGGCGCCGAGGTCGACCGCGTTCGCACCAATACAAACAAAGTGATCGATGATGCGCGAAAGCTCGGCCAAGACGATTCGCATCGCCTGGGCGCGAGCAGGAATTTCAACACCCAAAAGTCGTTCCACAGCTTTGCAGTAGCCGATGTTGTTCATCGGTGCCGAGCAGTAGTTCAAGCGATCCGTGTACGGGATTACTTGGTTGTACGGATGTGTTTCCGCCATCTTTTCAAAACAACGATGCAAGAAACCAAGCTCGACGTTCGCACGTGCGATCGTTTCGCCATCAACCTCGGCCATCACACGAAGTGTTCCGTGGGTTGCAGGATGCGATGGACCGATGTTCAAAGGCAAAAGTTGACGACCTTCCGACTTGAAATTTGGATCATTAAGAAAATGCAGCGGCATTGCCTCTGAGCAATGCTGCTGATGATCGGCATCGTAGTCTTTTCGCAAAGGGTGTCCGACGAATTCGTGATGAACCAAAATTCTCGTCAAGTTCGGATGGCCAGAGAAATGGATGCCAAACATGTCGTAAGCTTCGCGCTCGAACCAGTTTGCGGCACGATAGATTGGCGAAATCGATGGAATCGCTTCGCCCTCACCGACCTGCGCCTTCACGCGAAGCCGAGCGTATGTTTTCGACGAGAATAGGTGGTAAACAACATCAAATCGTTTTTGCCGACCGGCCATTTGATTCAAATGATCAACAGCCGTTACATCCATAAGGAAATCAAAACGGCCGGAATCCTTGAACTGTTGGAAAACTGCAGGAACGCTGTCCTTGTCCACTTCCAAAACATCGTCACCGGTACTGGTCGTTAAAAATTTCAAGCCCTCGCCAGCCCCTAAGGTCGCCGCCGACGCAAAGTCGCGCTTTAAATTCTCAAGAGGACTTGATGTTGTGATCACTGTTTCCATGACTGTCTCCAAAATTACGTGATTGGCTTAATGAAAGAAGGTCTCTTCCAACCTTCGGCCCAAGGGCGCGGAGTGTGTTCGGCGATCATGCGCTGAAGCGTCATCACTCCATCAAGCACGGCCTCTGGTGTCGGCGGACAGCCAGGTACGAAAACATCGACGGGAACGACTTTATCGATCCCCTGCAAAACGTGGTACGAGCGATAGAATCCGCCACTTGATGCGCAGGCACCCATTGAGATCACATACTTTGGCGTGAGCATTTGTTCGTAAATATGAACCAAGACCGGAGCCATTTTCTCGGTGATTGTTCCGGCGACCAAAAGCAAATCTGCCTGACGAGGAGAGAAACGAACAACTTCTGCGCCGAAACGAGCGAGATCGTATTTCGGGCCCATCACCGACATCAGTTCAATCCCGCAGCAAGCCGTTCCGTACGGCAATGGCCACAGCGCATTTTTCGCGCCCCATGCAACGATGTCATCCAAGCGAGTTGCGAACGCAAAGCTCTTCGCCATTTCTTCCATCGCCTTGTCGGCAAGATTCGCAACCAATGTTTGAGAATTTTGTGGATGCATTCCACCTGAAATTTGAGAGTCGCTCACTCTGCCTCCGTAAATTTGCCGAAAAAAATCGGGCAAAAAACCAACGGTCATTCTCGATTAGTTTTCGAGTAGAGAGTGAACGCAAACATCCCGATTTCCAAACCATTTTCAGTTTCGTGATGATGGATTGCAAACCCGCTCGAAAATTCTTGAACCGCCAAAGGTTTTAAGCACTTGTGGTAGGATTAGTAGCATCACGCTTCGGGCAGTGCCAAGGCGCACAAGAGCCTCGCAGCAACGCGTCGCATATGCTCGAAAAAAAATCATGTTGCTCGGAATTTTTATTGCCGCCCAGAAACGCGGGTGCCTAGACTTTAATCTACGTACTTTTATCAGTACTCATCAGATCGCATGGACGCGCCTGACGAGCATCTAGCACGGATAGCCAGATGCTCGAACTGAAGCCGGCAGAAACGGAGGGTATCTGCCTGTTTTCAAGTCACTCTAGGGAGGGGACATGTCAGCTATTTCTAAAGCAACTGCTCTTGTATTAGGCAGCTTGCTCGCAACGACCATTTCTATTCATTCCGCTGAAGCAGGCGGCCAGGCTGTCGACATTCTGGTAAAAGTCGACGCTTCGAAATCAGCAGAGTTCACAAGGTCTTTAACTGCCATGACGAAGTCGTCCGGCGGTAAAGTTGAATCTATCACCAGCACACTTCACGATGGAACCCGCTGGGTTTCGATCAAGTCACCCGTGAAGTCTAGCCGCCTGTCCATGCAGGCGCTGAAAGCCATGAGTGGCGTTCGTTTGGTTCAACCGAACTACCCGATCCGCCATCTCAACAACTACCGCATCGAAAACGCCGCTCAACGCGAATCGCTCGCAAAGGCGATGAAAGCTTCGGGCTTTAAATCGCAAGATGGCCGCACGATTGAACAAGTGCTTGCAGGCGTGCCGTCAAAAGCAAAAGTGGACAACCCAGAAATTCCAAAGGTGGCAACACCTGGTTCCGGCGCCGATGGATTGGCAAACAACCAGTGGGGCATGATCGACAACGGCGTTCAAAACGCCTGGAAAGGGGCAAAAGGCGAAGGAGTCGTCGTTGCTGTTCTTGATTCGGGCGTTGATTACACGCACGAAGATCTTGTCGACAATATGTGGAGAAACCCGGGTGAATCGGGACTCGACGCTCAAGGAAAAGAC
Source organism: Bdellovibrionales bacterium (assembly GCA_034366485.1). Classification (GTDB taxonomy): domain Bacteria; phylum Bdellovibrionota; class Bdellovibrionia; order Bdellovibrionales; family JAMPXM01. Next base: position 529 of record JAXMMN010000384.1, on the reverse strand, counting down.
AAGGCGTCTAACGGGGTCGATGACGATCTCAACGGTTATATCGATGATGTCGTCGGTTGGGATTTTGTTTCTAACGACAACAAACCTTTCGACCTCAGCGTCGAGCCGATGGACCTCTTGTTTGGCGGCGGAAACCCGGGCCACGGTACCCACTGTGCAGGGAACGTCGCGGCTAGGGGCGAAAACGGCAAAGGCGTTGCCGGAGTTGCACCACGAGCTAAAATCATGGCACTTCGCTTTCTAAGCGAAAAAGGCGAAGGATCCACGGAAGGCGCTGTAAAATCGATCGAGTACTCCATCAAGATGGGCGTTCGAATTTCTTCAAACTCGTGGGGTTCGTCCGGTGAAGATCCCGCAGACGCTGCAGGAAACCAAGCACTTCGCGACGTGATTGAAGAAGCTCGGCTTGCCGGTCAGCTCTTTGTTGCGGCTGCAGGCAATGGCGATGCGCAAGGCAAAGGTTACGACAACGACACAAGCAAAGCGCCAGCCTATCCAGCTAGCTACCCACATGAAAATATCATCTCTG
>JAXMMN010000383.1:0-2946 GCA_034366485.1 Bdellovibrionales bacterium | reverse complement strand
GCTTCAAGATACATTTCGTCGGTTGCACCATCTGGAAGACCGATATCGATGGACGAAGGGACTTTTCGGAAGGGGTAGTTTTTTTCGCCGTGAATCGAGGCAATGAAAACCTCCTTGTCCTTTCCTAGAATTGACGAATTTCCGTTTCCTTGGTGAACGTCGAGATCGACGATCGCAATACGTTTAATTTGGTGATCACGAACCAACAGTCTCGCTGCGACGGCTGTGTCATTGAACACGCAGTACCCTTCGCCGCGATCAAAGTGAGCGTGATGAGTGCCACCGGCTAAACATCCCGCGACCCCATATTTTAAGGCTGACAAGGCTGTCTGAACTCCGCCACCAACCGTTGCAGAAGTCCGACGAAAAAGCTCGGGACTCCATGGGAAGCCGACTCGTTTAATAATGTCGATCGACACAGAGCCGTCTTGCATAGCGCGAATGTATTCCGGCGAGTGGGCCAGAGACAGCAATTCAAAATCCGCCATCGGGGCTTGATGAAGTTGTGATGGCAAGACGACTTCTTCTTTTAGCAGAAGGTCTTTTAGAAGAGCGTATTTTGTGTAGGGAAAGCGGTGACCTGGCGGCAGGGGGAGCGGGTAATGGTCAATATGAAAAACTTGATACATGCCTCTGTCGTGTAGCATCTTTCACGAAACAAATCTTGAGTTTTTGAGCGGAGAGTTTCTAAGATTGTGACCTGATGGACAAGTCGGCCTTGATTGCACACATTATTGAAAAGTTAGAAGCAGAGCTTTCGGCGCTGAAAGCGGCTGCACTTGAAACCTATGCGGCCGCCACAGGGGACGAAAGTAAGCCTGAGAACAAGTACGACACACGCGCCCTTGAAGCGTCCTATTTGGCGGGCGCGCAGGCAAAGCGTGTTCGAGACACCGAGGGTTCGCTCGCGGTTTTTCGAGTGCTTAAGCCAAAAACTTTTAGTGAAAAAAGTCAGATAGAATCCACAGCGCTGGTGGAAGTGGACTTAGACGGAAAAACCACCTTCGTTTTTATCGCCCCCGCACGTGGAAGTTTGACGATCGAATTCGACGGTCGCTCGATCCAAGTGATTACGCCGCAAAGCCCTTTGGGTGAGGGCCTATTGGGCTTGAGGGTTGGTGATGTGGCCAAAATCGATCAAGGCGCGCGTCAACTCGAGTACGAAATCGTCTCCGTTTTGTAGCGGTCCGTCGAGCTTGCGACCAACGTCCAGTTTTCTGATCGCCGGTCGTCTCGCCGGTCGTCAATGGACCTTCGTCTATGGTTCGATTTCTCCTATGAGAAATTTAAAATTCCTATCAGTGTGCCTCTTGGTGTTCAGCCTGCTCTCTGTTTCTGACGCTCGCGCAGAATTCACGGCCATTGCGATTGGCGACACTGGCAAGGGCAACAAAGAACAAACTGAAGTCGGCGAAGCCATGGCCAAAGACTGTGTCAAAGAAAACTGCAAGTTCGCCATTCTTCTCGGCGACAACATCTACGACGTCGGAATCACGTCGGCCACCGATCCGCAGATGATCGACAAATTTGAAAAGCCTTACGCGAGTATGCCGGTTCCATTCTATGTGGCGCTTGGAAATCACGACTACGGAAAACTCGCCAACGACTGGGCTCGCGGCGACAATCAACTGGAATATGCAAGGCGAAATCCGAACTATATTTTGCCCTCGCACTACTACAGTTTCGAACACGACGACGTGCTGTTCTTAGTTCTCGATACCTCTCGTTTGTTTCACGATAAAGACACGGCCGAGCAAGTGAAGTTCATTCGCGACACACTTGCGGCGAATCGCGCGTCAAGCAACCCCAAGAAATGGATCGTAGCGACCTCCCATCATCCTTATCTGTCAAATGGCCCTCACGGAAATGCAGGACGCTATGATGGCGTTCCGCTTCCGCCATTTTCGGGATCCGTGGTGAAAGATGTAATTGAAAAGGAAATTTGCCCGCATGCGCAGTTGGTTCTTTCCGGCCACGATCATTCGCTGCAGACTTTGCCTGGAAAAGGGCCCTGTGCAAAAACGCTATTTGTCGTCAGTGGAGGCGGGGCAAGCACAACAAAGTTAAAAGGATCAAACCCGACTCACTTCCAAAAATCGATGCTCGGATTTACACGGTTGCACTTCAATGAAAACCGCGTTCGCGTTTCCCACGTAGGAAAAGATGGCAAAGTCGAGCATCAACACGATCACCCAATTCGTTAGAGAATTATCAATGAAGACTATCGTCGGTGCTTTGCTATTTGTGCTCGCATGTTCAATTGGTCAAGCGGCGGGTGCCGCAGATGCTCCGAACAGTGAAACGACGACGAAGGGCGGTTGGCTTCGTGAAAAAATCAAAAAGCGCATTTTGAAGCGAGTCGAAGAAAAACCTGCGCCTGAGGCGAAGACAAATATTCAGGACCCAATCTCAATGCCTGGAACGTACACGTTTACCTTTCAGCATGAAGAGCGCACCCGCTACTACAAGCTGCACATTCCGAAGTCCTATAGTCCAGCAAAGGCCCACGCCCTGATCGTCGCAATGCATGGAGGCGGCGGAGATATGGAAATTCAGGCGACCGATGAGTACTACGGCTTTCTCTCGGCTTCCGAACGTGAGGGTTTTATAGTTTTGTTTCCAAATGGCTATTCCAAGTACAAGTCTGGAAAGATCGCGACTTGGAACGCGGGAAAGTGCTGTGCCTGGTCGCGAGACGAAAAGGTGAATGACGTGGATTTCATTCGCCAAGCAGTCGGCCACGTCAAAGCTCAGGTGAAGATCGATTCAAACAAGATCTTCGCTACCGGAATGTCAAACGGGGCCATGCTCGCGTATCGCCTCGCGTGCGAAGCATCAGATCTTTTTCGCAAAATTGCCGCTGTCGCGGGAACTGACAACACGCTGACGTGTCAGCCACAGAAGCCCGTTTCCGTTTTGCACATCCATTCCTTGAAGGACGAGCAC
>JAXMMN010000382.1:0-2580 GCA_034366485.1 Bdellovibrionales bacterium | reverse complement strand
GAAGTAGTTGCCCGACACAGATTCTACGAGTGCGTGGTAATTGGTCGTTAATCGAGTTGCTGTCGCCAGCTGTCCATCACCAATGTATCCAGACGTTCCGTTGCCGATCACCGACTGAATCGAGTACCCCGGCACAGCCGTGCCAAGCACCATCGAAGACCCTGAATTGAAGTTCAGTGCTGTGACGCGATTCATGTTATCGCCGGTCAACAAGAGCTCTCCTGTCGGCGTGAAGCTAATCAGACGAAGTTGCCGAACTCGGGCGTCAGTTCCACCAGTGAGATTCACCGCTTCACCCACCGTGTAGGTTCCGCATTGGGCGGCGCCCGAAGTGCCGAGTATAATTCGCTGACGATTTAATGTGATAGTCCAAGCAGCGCCAAAAACCTGCTTACCGGCCGGTGTCGCCAGATTGTAAGCGCGTATTCGGCAGCCATCATACTCGCTCACAAAAAGGTCGCCCGCAGAATCGAGCGCTACGCCGTACGGACCGCGAAGCCGCCCTTGGGTCGCATCGGTGAATGTCGACTCAGTTGATACTGTCGGATCTCCAGCTGTGCCCGTTCCAGCGAAAGTCGCACCAACCAAGGTGTCTGTATTCAAAACACGAACGACGTGGGACGAATAACAAGCGATGTAAAGCTGATTGCCGGCTTTCGCAAGACCACGCGGAGAGTTGCACCCCGCTGTATTCACGACTTCCAATGTTCCCGTCGAATTGACTCGTACGACACGGTTGTTTGATGAGTCAGAAATGTAGAGATGCGTTCCGTCCCACTCAATTCCATGCGGGTTATTAAAAAAGTTGCGCAGAGCCTTGTCGCTGGCTGAGTTTGCAGAGTTCGGATACCCTGCACCCGCTACGACCTTCATTGTATTGATTGGAACTGTTACTCCTAGCATATTCACAGAAGGCGACGTGTAGCGGTTCCAAAACCATACGACGTGATTTTCATCATCCGCGACAAACAAATTTCCCTCTGCCGTCGTCTCGAGTGCCGCAGGCCGAAGCATGAAAGCAGATGCCGAACTATCCGGATCTACGCCATCGCCGATTCCTGAAATGCCAGCGTAGACACATGACTTATTTGTCTGCGACGTGTTTTCCATGGTGTTACAAGCTTCATGGAAGTTGTTGACGACAGTGGTCCACGTACGTGTGACCTTGTACGTACCTGAGTCTGAAGCTGGACCATCATAAACATCCACACTGACTGTTTGCTGACCAATGGTATCTGGAGTGACCGCCTGAGAGTTTGTGGTGGAGGTCAAAATGCCCTCTTCACCGTTTAACTTCCAAACGTAGGTCAACGTATCCGAATTCGGATCTGTCATATTGACGGTGTACGTTTGAGCCGATGATCGCTTTACCTGTACAGTCGAAACCGTCGGTGTCGAAGTCGACACCACTGGCGTTCCATTGATCTTTACGTTCCATGTCTGACTGACCGTTCCCACTTCATCTCGAATGGTCACTTTTAAAACCTTATTGCCAACCGAAAGACTTGAGGCGTTGAGATTGAGACTTGGAAGATCCGCACCAACCTCAACATCGTCGAGCGTCCATTGATATACCAAGGTTCCCTTGCCGACGGCCGAAACAAGAAACTGTTGAGTCGCATCAGATTTTACGACGTAGCTAGTTGCGCCAGGTGTAAACGAAGTGATTGCAATACTCGCGTTGCCGGTACCGCCATCAGCAGAACCGATGATGTCGCTAAATGCCGTGGAACCAGATTTACAACCAGTAAGGTTAAAAACAAACGTCACCGCCAATAGCCATAAAATGGCGAGTGGCTGTTTGTGATGTTTGTTTGAATTTTGACCCATGGCTTTCCAACTCCGTGCTTGCTAAATCTTAACCTTTTGAACGCAACAATTCCTTGAACATCTTTACTCGTCTCAAAACTGGATGATTATTCCTGTCAAAATATCAAGCTGAGTCGCACCCGCCTGATTGGGACCACCAAGCGATAGGTATCGCAAGGTTCCGTGAAGAGCGAAGCGCTCGTCGTACTGGTACTCGGTGCCGCCTTTTATGCCAAAGCCTGCATACTGCGAACTGGTCGATTGAAAATTTCTTTGATTGAAACTGACTCCGACAAATGGTCGCCATCGATGATTGAGAACGATGTTCCCTTGTGCAGAATCAGCGGTGATCGCACCAGAGGAGGTCATAAAAAAGTAATTGGCACCAACATCGAAACCAAACGATAGGTCGCCGCCGAAAGTGTCCGTGGCTAAAAGCGAAAAGCCAAAGTCGAGTTCGATGTTTTGATTGATCGCGTGGCGATAAGCAATTTGGTAAGAGCCGAGCCCTGACAAAGTTGCAGAAACACGATTGCTCGCGTTCTCGGCCGAAAAGCTATAGGCACCGCCCGAAACGACAAGCTTACTTGCCTTCGCTTCAGCCCCCATAAAGAAAGCCAAAGCCACAAAAGCGAAAAGCCATAAATTTTGCAACAAAACTTTAGGCTGCTTCATTTCCGGCTTCACTTTCCTCAGCTTCAATTCCCGCTTGTGTTTTTGCCAAATCGAGATCTTTCAAATACTTTTTCAATTGCACGCCGACAAATTCCC
>JAXMMN010000381.1:0-1362 GCA_034366485.1 Bdellovibrionales bacterium | reverse complement strand
GGCACCGCGGGGATACCCTCAGCTTTGGACAGAGTTTGTCCGCCATGCGAAGTCTATCGCGGGTGCCAGCACGAAGATAGCGTACGACATTAACTATACTGATCAGTATGTGCTTCAAGATGGTGTTAAGAAACTTGGTGGAGAGTTCGAACAATTTCGCTATGAAATTACCAAGTCGGTGCGAAAGCCAGAAGACGTACTCTTTCAAAATCAAGTGATCGAATTTTGGAAGGAACTTGATATCATCGGGGTCGATATGTATCGAGCTCTCGCAAGTCGAAGCTCTGGGCACTCCAGCGATCTCACGAGACTATCTCAAAGTCTGCAGGTGAGGGCCGACTCGCACGCCACTCAGTTAGACACATCGTTGCTAGACATCGAATCCGTGACAGGGGTCTTCAAAAAATTAGAGTTGAAAGAGATCGGCTACCGGTCGACTGTTGGAAGTTTTGTGAATCCGGCCGCGTATGAGTCGTCGGGCGGCACATTGTCCGTGCTTCATCAGGCTGCTGCCTGGAAGGCGCTGCTTGGCGCATTTCTGGTTCCGCAGTGGCCGTGGTTCAGTGGCGTACATGTCTGGGAAACGAACGTCGATCGCGATCACGTCAATCCAAAAGACCTCGGTTTCTCGCCGCTTGGAAAACCACTTTCAGAAGACGTCTTTCGCACGCTCTTTTAGGTCCAAAAACCTACGATCGCGCTAAGGCGTCAAGAATTCGTCCTGTGGCCCGACCATCTCCGAATGGATTCTTAAGAGCAGCCATGTCGGCCCGTGCCTGCTCGCTATCAAGTAATCTGTTTGCGTGATTGAGTATCAGTTTCGAATCGGTACCAACGAGGATCGCCGTTCCTGCTTCGACAGCTTCAGGACGCTCGGTTTTGTCTCTTAGGATGAGGACCGGTTTACCCAATGAAGGTGCTTCCTCTTGAACGCCGCCAGAGTCTGTCAGAAGAAGCGTCGCTTGATTCATCATCCACACAAACGGCACGTAATCTAGCGGCTCAAGCAATTCGACCGAGGAATGTTTATGACCGTTCGGCCGCAGTACTTCTTCAACAGCTTGAAGAACCATTGGATTGCGATGAACAGGAAGGAAAATTTTAACATCTTGCCGTTCGGCCAGTGCTAAGAGTGAGCGCAGTGTTTCGCGAAGTGGTTCTCCGAAACTTTCACGACGGTGCGTGGTAACCAAAACGATTTTCTTTTTCTCGCGCACGGCTTTGTAGACCGCCGGATACTTTTCTTGAAATCGGATTTCACTAGCGGGATCTTGGGTCAGCCTTTCGCGGACGGACAAAAGTGCATCGATTCCGGTGTTACCTGTGACCAGAACTTTCTCCTGCGCGACCCCTTCATTCAGT
>JAXMMN010000380.1:0-9558 GCA_034366485.1 Bdellovibrionales bacterium | reverse complement strand
AGCGGCCGCAATTTTGAAACTCAATCGAACGACTCTGGTTGAGAAAATTAAAAAGAAAGGCCTTCGCCCTCCACCGGACGTCGAGGTCTAAAGTTCCATGACGAACGACGGCCACTCGCTTGGAAGCCATAGTGCGGTCGTTCTCGAACAGTGCGGATTCGAGGACGTCCTGCCGGCTTGGCAAAACAAGCTTTGGCCAGGACGCGTGTCGAAAATCGAATCTCATAGCGCAATGAAGTGGCTTGGTGGAATCGATCTCGAATTGATGAAAGCACCTGCTTCTTTTTGGTGCTTACGCCAACAAAGTGAAAATCTCATCGTCGCAGTTCTTAGCGGTCACTTTGGTGGTCTCATTGAAGTAAAGAATCACGGATCTCAAGAACGCATCAGCGAGACTGTCCGTCCGGTGCGCAGCTATCGCACGCGCGGCCTTTATGTGGACCCTCGGTTTCGCGGCCACAGTGCTTCGAAAATTTTGATGACCGCAGCCCTCGAGCAAGCAAAGCGTGAGGCTTGCGAAGTTGCGTGGACGTTTCCCCGCCAAAGCACGATGCCGGTGTACGAGAAACTGGGCTTCAAAATGGTCGGCCAATGGATTGGTGAAAACGATCCTGGCGCCGGGGAATTTGGTCCAAACTGCTACGCCATTAATTACCTCTAAAAAGGCGTGTTCTACTTTCGCCCGATCCGCATGCGGCGCTTAAAGCTCCAACTTCCGTAATTGAAATCAAGTGCACCGGAGAACCACGACTCGCGAAGTGGAAAAGCTTCGGCGAACGCCTCATCCGACTTCGCAAGTGCAACGGCCCCCTCGTGTTCAAAATCGGAAGCCTGAAGAGCGACGATGGTGCCCTCTGGAATATTCTCAAACCAATTTCGATTATCAAAGTGCTCGACGGACGTGTTGATGATGATCGTTGGGCTTGGGCCGTAGTCAGAGCCATCTTGAGGTTGAAGCTGATCGCAATCTTTTGTGAATGCCCGAAACGTCCATTCACGCCAAACCCAGTTTTCACAAATTTGATTGGCAACTTCTGTCGCCTGATCGTCGATGTCGAAGCTCCGAATGCGTTCGATCTGAAAATCCGTGCGTGAGGCTTGTCGCGAAAGCAGAATGAAGCCCATGACTCCTTGCCACCCACCATAAATCCAAATCGTGTGTGGTCCTGTTGCAGCATACGCAGGAGCAAGTGTTTCTAGCAATTGCGCTAGCCACATCTTACTTCCCACTTGGCCACTAGAAAATGCATCGCGGGCAATCGAGATTTCAGGCGGTGTAACCGAGACGTCTTGCATATTAAGAAAACTGGCTGATTTTCAGACACATGTCAGTAAACTAATAATTGTGACGACAGTGTATCATTCCGAGACACAGAGGCACCTCCAACACAGAATAAACGTGTTCTGGCAGGTAGTTAATGAGATCCGTCACAATCTGCTGGCACCTGATTTGCTCTTTAAATGCGGTAGGATGAACCGACGTCAAACAGACCAAGAAATTTTAACTGCTAAGCCAAAGGCGAAGGCTGCGATTTCCGGAACCAGCAAACTTTGCGCAAAAAACCGTTTTTTGTGCAAAGTGGCAGCTCATGTTTTTGTCGCCGCATTGTTCTTGGTAACGACTTTTTCATTGGGCATTTTGCTTTACGAGGGCGACGTCACAAATACACTTTCCGTTTTGAAAATGCGCCGGCCTGCCATGATGCGCATGAACCCAGCTGTCTTCGGTCCAAAGTCGCAATCCAAAGAAGAGTCGGAAGCCACTTCCCATGCGCTGCTCGCACCAGGCGAAACGGCAAAAGAAAAATTCGGACTCTCAAATGATATTTCCGACTTTTCGCGCGGAATCGATTTTCGAACCGTTGATCGCGTACAAGCGATCGGTACCGATTACAGCTTGATTCTTCCAAGCTCGCTTTCACCCGTTAGCGACGGCAGCCAGGTGGCGGCGCAGGTGCTTGATCATTCGGTTTCAAGTTTCTTTAAGCAAGAGAGTGTTCGCAACACTGCTTTTGGTCGCGCGGCAGTGACGGTCGAAGAAAAAATGAAAGCCGAGGTTGCTTTGGGTGGCGATGAACCGGACTCCACTCAGCACAACATCAAATTTCAAATGAAAGCCTCGCAGACTAAAGCCAGCATGGAGTATCGCGGTCTAACGAACGCCGATCTCAGCTATTCCGTCGCCGCGCAGAGCACTGACTTGGAAATTTTTGAACCATTGTCTCAAGATTCAAAACTTGTTTACAGTCACAGCAATCGCCCCGATGAAAAGCGCGATATGATCAGCCTACGCCTGAACTGGTAGCGTCGCTACGGCTTGCGGTCGAGGACGCTGCGGCCGATGTCGCGGCGAATTTGTCGACCGCTCCAGGTGATGGTTTCTGCGGTCGAATACGCTAGCTCTAACGCTGTTTGCAGGCCTCGGTCCGAGTACCCGACAACATTTAAAACTCGGCCACCGTTGGTCACAAAACCACCCTGAGCGCCACGCTTTGTACCCGCGTGAATAACATAGCTGGTTTCATTTCCGCGTGTCGTAAGCCGATCAGTTTCACCTTTCGAATTGAGTCCCGAAATCTGAACCCCTTTGACCGGGTGGTCTGGATAGCCTTCAGCCGCAAGGACCAGGCATGCCACCGAACGAGAGGTCGACCAAACCGTCTTCGGAAGTTTTCCATCGGCGATGTCTGACAACACTTCGACCCACGATGGCCCAGCTTCTTCATCGAGCAAGGTCATCAAGACTTGAGCTTCTGGGTCGCCGAAGCGCGTGTTGAATTCCAAAACGCTAGGGCCTTCTGGTGTCAGCATCAAACCAAAGTATAAAACACCTCGAAACACGAAGCCCCGCTTCTCAATTTCTCGTATAACGGGCGCTACAACGTCGCGTTCAATTTGTTCCAACAATCCGTCGACCATTGGCACAGGCGCAACAACTCCCATTCCTCCGGTGTTGGGCCCCTCATCGTCGTCCAAAAGCCGTTTGTGATCGCGTGCGGCCGGCATCGAAATAAAACCTTTGCCGTTAGTTAAAACCAAATGGCTAAGTTCTACTCCTGGCGAAAACTCTTCTAGCAAGGCAGAATCGCCGGCGACTCCTAAACCTTTCTCTTCGAACAAAAAACGCGCGGCAGTTTTTAAACCGTCTATTGTTTTTTCTATGAAGACACCCTTGCCGGCTGCAAGGCCATCGGCTTTTAACACATAAGGCGGCTTAAATGCTGCTGCGGCAGTGATCGTTTCCGCAACAGAAGTGACGACGAAGGATCTCGCAGTGCGCACTCCTGCGGCCTTCATCAATTCTTTCGCGTGGATTTTACTGGCTTCAAGGCGCGCACCTTCTTTTGAAGGACCGAAAACTTTGAATCCTGCCGCGCGGACAACATCCGCTAAGCCATCAGCAAGCGGCTGCTCGGGACCGATCACGACGAGATCGATTTCTTTTTCTTTCGCAAATTTAACAAGTCCATCGAATCCAGAGGCGTCAGTGCTCATCGCCAAACACTCGACTTTAGGCGTGCCGGCCATCCCGTCGCTACCAGGAACGACGTAGATCGACTCAATGCTAGAATTCTGGGCGATTTGTCGCACGATGGCGTGTTCGCGACCACCCTGACCGATGACGAGGACCCGCGTGACGTTGTTCATCACCTATCCATACTGCATTGATAATCGAAGGACAATCCTTTAACCTCATTCCCACTATGGCAAATAATTCGTCTTCGATCGTCATCGTCGCTGGGAAAAGAACTCCGTTTGGCTCATTTGGTGGCGGACTGAAAGATGTCGGCGCAACGCAATTGGCAGTCGCCGCAGGGCGGGCCGCACTTGAACAAGCAAAGGTGGATGCAAAAGACATCGACCATGTTGTGCTCGGAAATGTCGTTCAAAGCGGAGCCGATGCCGCTTACGTTCCACGACACGTGGGCTTACACCTAGGCGTGCCAGTAGAAAATGGAGCCCTTGGCCTCAACCGCCTTTGTGGTTCCGGCTTTCAAGCGTGGATCACGGCAGCTGAAATGATTATGGCTGGTGATGCGACGACAGTTCTTGCAGGCGGCGTCGAACAGATGTCGCAGATTCCGTACATTCTTCGCGGTGCGCGCTTCGAAGGTTTTCGTATGGGACAAGCCCCACTCGAAGATTACATGACCAGTGCTCTTACCGATGCCTACGCAGGCATGCCGATGGCGATCACCGCAGAAAACTTGGCCGAGAAATATAATATTTCGCGCGACGCTTGCGAAGAGTATTCGCTCCTCACACAAAAACGCTGTGCTGACGCCTTGGCCGCAGGGCTCTTCGCTAGCGAAATGTCCTCGGTTGTCGTTGAGACGAGAAAAGGTGCTGTCACTATCGACAAAGACGAACATCCAAAACCAGGTGTCGCGCTTGAAAAGCTTCAAGCAATGAAACCGATGTTCAAACCGGGCGGCACTGTGACGGCGGCAACGGCTAGCGGAATTGTTGACGGCGCTGCGATGTCCGTCTTGATGACAGAAGCGGAAGCTACTCGCCGAGGTTTAAAACCAATGGCGCGTTTGGTTTCTTGGGGCGCTGTCGGCTGTGATCCAAAGATCATGGGTATCGGCCCTGCTGGTGCCATTCGCAAGGCTCTCGCAAAAGCGAACTTGAAACTTTCTGATATGGACCTTGTTGAAGTGAATGAAGCGTTTGCGGCTCAGTATCTCGCAGTCGAGAAAGAGCTTGGTCTTGATCGTTCAAAGACAAACGTCAATGGTGGAGCCATCGCGATCGGCCATCCTCTGGCCGCAAGTGGAACACGCATTATGAATCACCTGATGTATGAACTTGGACGACGTGCTTCCTCTGGCAAACCAGCAAAGTACGCAGTCGGCTCGGCATGTATTGGCGGCGGTCAAGGGATCGCCGTCATCATCGAAAAAATATAAGAGGTCAGACCCCATGGCAGATATCGACGCAAGCTTTAAACTTTCCGAGCGCACAGCACTTCTGACTGGGCCCTGCACCACCGTCAATCAAGCGATCGCTACGAAGCTAACTTCTCTTGGCTGCAACATTGCGCTGATCGATCGAAATATCGAACGCGCTTCTCGATTTGCCGAACAGTTGATGAACACGCGCGAAGTAAATGAACGGTTCGGGCGCGCTGTCGCGATTCAAGCCGATCTTTCCAAACCCCACCACGTGCAAGATGCAGCATCGCGTGCAGCCGAAGCCTACGGGGGCTTAGACATTTTCATCGATGGACTTCTTACGACGGATGTTCGTGATTTTCGCGATGCCGAATCGTTGGAAGATCTTGATCGCTTGATGGATGTAAATCTTCGATCACCACTGATGATGACCCATGCAGTACTCAAATTTCTTGAAGGGCGAAAGCGCGGCCGCATTGTTTATTTGCAGCACGACATCGTTCGCTTGGGCCTCGAGAAAAATGGAATTCTCGCTGCAACCCGCGGCGGCCTCACCGATTTTGCACGAATTCTTTCGCGCGAAGTTTTGGCAAGCAATGTGACCGTAAATGTTGTGAGCGTTGGCATTAGCGAAGAGTTTTTGATTCAACAAACCAACCCACCGGGCGCGCCAGGCGCACGCGGTGCCGGAGCAGCAAGTGCCGCGAATCGTGGCTCGATCAATGAAGCCTTGGCAGCGTTGAAAGTAAATTTCCCTCGCGCTTCAATGATTGATCCCGAGCGCGTTGCGAACACTGTGGCATTTTTGGTCAGCCCACTTGGCGCAGGTATTACCGGCCAAACGATCGCCGTCAACCAAGGCCTAGCTTAGGCGGCATATTGCGCCTGCAAATTTCATCAAGTATTACTGGCAATGATAAGAGCTGATATCACCGGCCGTTCGGTTGGTGATAATCATCGAGCCTACATTGTGAAACTTTAAAGCCGTTCTTGTGACGAGAAGTTTTGCGTCGCCAGAAACACCCAAAAGACCCGAGATTGAAAAGATAGCGACCCCGTCTTGACCAGGAACTTCAAGTCGCACGAGATCGGACTTTGGAGAGGCAAGATTCTTTTCCGACCAAGCTTGAGCTTCAATTTGGTTTTCGGAAACAATCTTGAAACGAACGATCTTTGGCAGTCGGTCATTCAAATCTCCCCGCGTGCACGTCACATTGGACCGAGCAAAGGCTTGGGAAGAAAAAATCAACAGCACGACGAGTATTTGAATCGGAACAGAAAAGATCAGCATAGCGACCAATAGATCAATGTTTGGACCAAGCTGGCGTGACAGCCTCGTTGACCCAAACTTCCATGAACGATGGTACTAGGTGCTATTAAACCTTCTATGAGTCCTGTGCGACTGGATTCGTCCCAGAACGCAACCATAGGACCAAAAGCGGCGCCAGCGACTTTTTCCATAAGCGGTGTCGCGGATCGTCTGACTAAACTTTTAACACTCATGAAACTTCAGCCTAGGAAACATCGGCCTAGGAAATATCTGTCATTAGCTTGGAGTAAAGGACTTTGCCTAACTCTGACCGCGGAAATTTAGCGACCATTTTGATCGCCGTTGGAACCTCCACCGGCAGCAGACTTTCGCGCAGGCGGGCCTGCACTTTTCTTAAAACTTGAAACAGCGACTCAGGATCAAAATCCGACTTAGGTGCCTCTAATACCAAAACCAATTCATGCTCGCGTCGTTGATTGGCAACCGAAACGACGTCCATGCTCAGAACTCCAGCCGGAACTTCTATTGTTCCAATTGTCGAGCGAACCTTGGCTAGATCTACATTCTCGCCTAGGACTTTCACGACGTCCACTGTTCGACCGAGGAAGGACAAGTAGGTTTCGCCGTTATCTACAAAGAGCTGCACGCGATCGGACGTGCGATAGAAACCGTCCGCATCAGTTTCCGCGAACTGCCAACGAACATCTTGATCACCAACTAAAAGCTTCCCGGAAAAAAGTGCCGGGCCCTTTACAGAAAGCTCACTGGAATCGGGATCTACTTTGAGTTGAAAATGACCAAGAGACTTCATTCGGGCCGACTGTGCGTTTTCAGAGGCGGCAATTTGGGAACAGGTTTCCGTCATGCCGTAACTTTCAAAAATCGGCCAGCCAAGTTCTATGGCCTGTTGCCGAAGACCGGGATCTAACCGACCGCCGCCAACGATCACGGCCTGAAGCGATGTCGGTGCCACTGAGCGTGTGCTCACGAGATCAAACACTTGTGCAGGAACAAGTGATACGACCGATATTTTCTTGTCGGTTAAGAACACCGAAGCCGCAGTCGCACTCCAGTCACCATTGAAGGCGAAAACTTCCGCGCCAATGATTTCTGCGCGCACCGTAATCATATAGCCACCGACATGAAACGTCGGAAGCATCAAAGCCCAGCGCGTGCTGGAATTAAAATGAAAATGTCGATTAACCGCCTCCGCAGAGATCTTCAATGCTGCCTGCGAAAGCACCGTGACACTTTCACTCGCACCACTTGCGGTTGAGCCACTGGTCAGGATTCCAATTGCGTCCGCTCCGGCTACTGCCACGATCTCGCTAAACTTCAACTTCCATGCAGCCTCAAGCCTCTGCCTTCGGCTTTCTGGAAGTCGCGGGTTCAAGAGTAGCCCTGTCGGACGATTTCCTTTGGCGCTCATAAAAGCTTGTCCCATTTGATTCGATTCAAGGATTTTGCAGGTAACCCTAAGCCAACGCCCATACCGAAAATTCGAGAGCCACGAAGTTGCTTCGACGCAATTAGAGAGTTCGAAATTTCGTCGTCACGATACGCCGTGTGCGTGTAGCAACCGTGTACACCTTCAGGCGCCAATCGCGCGGCCACCGAGGCCGCCCAAAGATTTCCCACCGGATGCCCAAGTGCTGAAGTCACGACAACTGGAACACCCGCTTTGGCCGCGACCGTTGCGACGTCATCTTCCAACCAAGCTGGTTTGTGCACATAGATTTGTGCGGCATTTTCTGAAAAGACTTCGGACAGCCTGTTTTTAACATCTGAGTGCTGGCCAATAAACCCCATCACCGGTCGGTCGATGGCGATCCGAATGCCTGTTTCCTTGTGAAAAGCTGACCATTGCTTTAGCGAAAAGGGGAACGGGTCTTCAATAAATTCGATCGCATCGCGAAGGCGAATCGGGAGAGCATCAAGAAAAGCGCAGACCCCATCTGGTGTGGCATTTTCATTGGCATCTAGCCGAAGCGGCAGATCCCAATGTGACTGCAAACGTCCCAGTGCTTTCGCCTCTTCAATAAGTCCTTCCTTTATCAACACAATCAATCCGCGAGTGTCGCTCGGCGAACTCGGCGGTCTCTTTGCAATTTTCACTTTGATCGCCGGAAAACCGCCACGTCTTGCATCCAAAACATCGGCTGGCGCTAGTTGAACAGCTGACAAAGCGGTGAAGTGATTTCGAATCGACCCATCAACCAGCGGTCGCTGGGCGCGAAGGGCCTCTGCCTCTGCACAAAGCGCATCGAAAACTCGTGGAAGAAGGAGATATCGTTGATCACGATCCGCTAGCTTTCGCAAAACCTGCTGAGCATTGGTGAAATCCCCATCGGACTTTAAATCGGTTTTTTTCAAAGCTACGGTCAGTTCCTGAAGTAGTTCCGAAAGTCCCGCATCGCCAAGTTCAGGCCAAGGAAAGAGATCGGCGTGACCGGTGACTCCGTCACTAAACTTCATTCGCAGCAATGCTCCCGCTCGAGCACCGGCGCCGCGCGTGGCGGCCTTGCTGTAGGCGCCGCGAAGGACCAGCTGGTAGCGGTGAACTTCCATCATGATTTCACGCCAAACCACAGCCCACCCGCTAGCGCGAGGCCGAACAAAATGTGAACCGCGGCCGCCATGGCAAGAAAGCGATTCATGATCGGACCTGGCTGCGAAGTCCAAATCCCTCGGACCAGACGGCTGACCAATGGCACCGCGATGAGGGGCGCATAGGCTGCCCAAATCCAACCGCGAGATTCATAAGCCATTCCCAGCAGAAAAGGCGCATAGCAAAGAAGAGTGATTTCAACTTTTGAAAACCGTGCACCAAACCGAACTGCCAAAGTTTTTTTTCCGACCTTCACGTCTTCGGGCGAATCACGAAGATTGTTGATGGCGATTAGGACCGTCGCCAAAAAGCCAATTTGAAGTCCTGCGATCGCAGAGAGTTCCGACACCATTCCCGTGTGCAAATAGAAGGTTCCCATCACAGCGATCAAACCGAAAAACAAAATCACAAAGAGATCGCCAAGCCCCAAGTACGCAAGCGGAAACGGTCCGCCCGTATAACCGTAGGCCAAGGCCAAAGACACAACTCCAATGATGAGAATAGGTGCGCCCCCTTCCATCACAAGCGGGATGCCGAAAGCGAGCGCTGTTAAAAGACAAAGGCCCGCACCGATCATGACTTGGCGTCGCGAAATGAGCCCCGCTTGAGTCACGCGCTTTGGCCCCGTGCGACTGTCCGTGTCTGCGCCTTTTTCAAAGTCGATGGCATCATTGATGAGGTTGGTTGCAATTTGAATGAAAAACGAGGCGATCAAAGCAAAGGCCGATACCCACCATTTCACGTTGAATCCGGAAGCGTGCACAAGTGCCGTCGCAACCAAA
>JAXMMN010000379.1:0-8444 GCA_034366485.1 Bdellovibrionales bacterium | reverse complement strand
GCCGGAGGCCGAAGCTGACTCGAACCCAATGGGAGCTTTTGAGTTCTATATTCAAACGGACAATCAAGAATCAGCTATTGAGGTGAAAGATCGAAATATCGCTGTTCGAGACGTCCTTGCAAGAGCCGTCGAGCGAATGACTTATCCCGAGCTGGCGACAGAAGAGGGAAAACAAAAACTGAAACTCATTCTGCGCAAAGATTTAAACTTGATCATGACAAAAGGGCGAGTTCGCCGGGTTTTCTTTAAAACGATTGTTCTCAATCCAGAATAAATTGGGCCAGAATAAATTGGGCCCAGAAAGTGGGCCCAAGAATCCGATCGGCTTAGGCGAGAGCTTCTTTAATTTCGCCAAGATCAATCGAGTAGGTTTTCAGGCGATCATGCAGTGTGCTTTTCGGCATGCCCAAATCAATTGCAGTTTTTCGTTGGTTTCCATTGTTGGCGACGAGTCGGCGAATGATCATTTCGCGCTCGATTTCTCGCATGACACTTCCGCCGGCGGAAGAAGGCGATGTCGGTAGTTGAGCGTTAAATGACGGCATCGCGAGTCCAATGCCAGCCGTCGCCGCAGATATGACAGGGTCTATAATTCCAGCAAGATCTTCGGCTTGGACATAGTGCCCCGGAAAGTAGGCGGCCGCCCTGGAGAGCACGTTTTTTAGCTCTCGAATATTTCCTGGCCAAGTATGTTTCTTCAGGTGTTCGATCGCTCCAAAGCTCAATCGAACTCGCAGTTCCCGGCAGAACGTATAGACGAGATCGACAAAGTCTTCCATTCGTTCTGCGAGTGCTGGCGGATGGATTTTGCAAACATTTAAACGCCAGTAGAGATCCTCGCGAAATTGCCCAAGCAAGACAAGTTGAGCCAGGTCTTTGTGGGTTGCCGCTAGAATTCGAACATCAGTTTCCACTGTTCGATCGCTTCCAACGGGGCGAATTTCTTTGTTTTCTAATGCGCGCAGCAACTTTGCTTGAAGTGACATAGGTAAGTCGCCGACTTCATCCAGCATCAGCGTTCCGCCACGAGCTGTCTCAAAGGCACCCTTGCGGTCGTGCGTGGCGCCTGTGAAAGACCCTTTCACGTGACCAAAAAGCTCACTTTCGATCAAGCTTTCAGAAAGCGCTCCGCAGTTGATCGAAATCATTGGGCCTGACTTTCTTCGCGACGACTCATGAATGGCTCTTGCTAAAACTTCCTTTCCTGAGCCGGAAGGTCCAACCATGAGAACGGGAAAGTCGGTGTGTGCGAAAGAAGGAAGTCTTTGAAGTTGCGCGTTCCATGCTGCGTTTTTAGACGTCAAGCCGGCCTCAGATTGAATCCCGAGGCGAAACTGCAAAACAGCTTCGCCAATTCGGATGCGGTCGAGATCATTGAGTGGGGCTTCGGTGATCCGTGTGTCATTGACCCAAACGCCTTGGGTTGACTGAAGATCGCGGACCATCCATTGAGCTCCGCGAAGTTCCAGGCGGGCGTGTCGTGGATTGACGGTGGGATCTTGAATTTTTAGCCCACATTGAGAGTCCGTGCCTACAATCAGCATGGGTGTCAGTGTTGTCACGGTTCGCGCTCCGGTTCGTGCCATCGAAATCAGAAACGCCGGCTTGAGCGCATTGGCGGAAGGATGTTGAGACT
Organism: Bdellovibrionales bacterium; assembly: GCA_034366485.1. Lineage (GTDB taxonomy): Bacteria > Bdellovibrionota > Bdellovibrionia > Bdellovibrionales > JAMPXM01. Next base: position 6,808 of record JAXMMN010000379.1, on the reverse strand, counting down.
CCGGAAGGACCGGAATATCTTGTTCGTTTTGATCAGTTGGTGAAATCATATGAGCCCCTTTGTATTCAGCGTTTTAAAAACGTTCTCTGGGTAGGGGATTGCAAGGGTGGGCACTTGCTTTTCAGGGTGGAAAAGTGTGCGAGGACCCTCTTGATTCGATTTGGCGCACCTGGGCCTCCGGAAGTCCTACGTTTAGAATCCGCTGTCTAAGATTCCGGACACGAAAATTCTGTGTTAGGTCTAATGGCTATGGCGGGTCGTTTTCAGTTTATTACTTCAGCAGTAGAGATTTCGGGTTGTCCCATCGATTCAATGCCCGAGATTGCGGTGCTTGGGCGCTCCAACGCCGGCAAAAGTACGCTCATCAATGCGTGGGCGGGCTCGCAGATCGCGAAGACAAGTGCGAAGCCCGGTAAAACGCGTTTGATTAACTTTTTCCAGGGTGCCAAGTATCGCTTGGTTGATTTTCCTGGCTATGGCTACTCAAGTCGTTCCGGCGATGAGCAAGCGACCTGGGCTGGAATGATCGAGTCATTTTTGTCGTCGCGTGCAAATATCAGCGGTGCACTTTTGTTGATGGACTGTCGACGTGAATGGTCTGAGGACGAGGGTCTGTTGGTGCAGTTTATGGCTCGCATCCACAAACCAGTCTGTGTGGTCTTAACAAAATCCGATAAGTTAAACCGTGCTGAAGAGAATAAGATTCGAGCAAAATTTAAGGCGATCAAAGGTGTTGAGGCGATCTACTTCGTTTCGAGTACAAAAAAGACCGGCCTTATCGAGCTTGAAGAAGGAATTTTCAGATCCTGGATATTGAAAAGTGGAACTCCTAATGGAGCAGATTCATGATTCTCGTCCTGGTCAGTGCTTCGATTGGCCTGTCGCTGGTTTTTCTTACTTTCTTCTTTTGGAACCGATTGGCGATTGGCCAGTCTGAAGCGTGGCTTCACAGTCTGTTTGGTGCCGTGCTGGCGTGTGTGCTTTTTATGATGTGTTTTGCGTTGGGGCTTTGGTTTTCAATTTCTAGGTTGAAGGGGTTAGGATGGTTGCCGTCGGTGTAATTCCGTCGCGCTTTGGTGCGACTCGCTTTCCTGGTAAACCCTTGGTGAAAATTGCCGGCAAGCCACTCATTCAATATGTCGTTGAAGGCGCGATGCAATCAAAACGACTTTCCCAAATTTTAGTTGCAACCGATCATTCAGAAATCGCGAAGCTTGCTGAGGCTGCCGGCGCCCGTGCTGTCATGACGGACCCGGATTTGCCCAGTGGAACTGATCGCACCTGGGCCGCACTTGTAGCGGCAGGGCTTACGAACGCCGACGTGGTGGTCAATATTCAGGGCGATGAACCTCTCGTCGAGGGCGGGCCGCTGGATGCATTGGTGGCAGCGTTCGATCAGCGTCCACAGTTGGATATGGCGACGCTGGGTCGAGAAATGGACCTGTCGACGGCCGATGGAATCGAAAGCTTGATGGCAATGACGACCGCCAAAATTGTCGTAGACGAAACAGATCGGGCGCTTTATTTCAGCCGACTGCCCATTCCTTTCACGCGACTTTCTGTCTCAGACCTTAAGGCGCGGTTAGCGACCGATGGCGGAGACGTCCTAAAACAGCAGGCGAGAAAGTCTGTTCTCAAACACGTTGGAATCTATGCCTTTCGCCCTAGGTTTTTAGAGCAGTTTTGTGCCGCTCCGCCGTGTGGCCTCGAGATTTTTGAAGGTTTAGAGCAATTGAGAGCATTAAGTCTTGGCGCGCGAATTCATGTAGTTCGTACGCACCATGAAAGCTGGGGAGTTGACACCCCAGGAGACGTGGAAAAGATTGAGAAGATACTGAACCGAAGGAGTTGAAGGTGGCTAAGTCCAAGAGTGCCAAAGCGGCAAATCGTGCGGGAAAAGACCAAGCCTCAAGAGCTTCCAACGCTTCGCTATTAAAAAAGACGACAGCTAAATCCACTAAAAAGTTGGAGCAAAAATTTATTTTTGTTACCGGAGGGGTTGTCTCGTCGATCGGAAAAGGGCTGACGGCGGCATCGCTAGGAACTCTCCTGGAGGCGCGCGGTCTGAAAGTCACGATCATGAAATTTGATCCGTACTTGAACGTCGACCCGGGTACAATGTCGCCACTTCAGCACGGTGAAGTTTTTGTGACAGAAGATGGAGCAGAAACCGATCTTGACCTCGGTCATTACGAGCGCTTCACGTCGATCACGGTTCATCGGACAAATTCAGTTTCAACAGGTCAGGTCTACGAAGCGGTCATCGCCAAAGAGAGACGTGGTGATTATCTTGGGGGAACTGTTCAAGTGATCCCTCATATCACGGACGAAATTAAAGCTCGTATGTTTGAAGCTGCTCAAGGAGCTGAAGTTGCAATCGTAGAGATTGGCGGAACCGTTGGCGACATTGAAAGTCTTCCGTTCCTCGAAGCGATTCGCCAAATGCGAACTGACTTGGGGCACGAAAACTCGCTGTTTATTCATGTGACGTATGTGCCTTACATTGCAGCTGCCGGAGAATTGAAGTCTAAGCCAACACAGCACTCGGTGAAGGAACTTCGTGAAATTGGCATTCAGCCAGATTTCTTGATTTGTCGCAGCGAGCGCGTGATTCCGAAAGAAGTGAAAGCGAAAATCGGTTTGTTCTGCTCGGTTCGCCCTGAGAACGTGATCGGTGCCTATGATTGTTCGACGATCTACGAAGTTCCTTTGATGCTCCATGAGCAAGGCTTTGACGCAAGCGTGTGCGAGCGTCTTGGTGTCGAGGGCGATGAACCAGACATTCAGCCGTGGCGAGAGATCGTTAAGACATTGCGCAACCCTGCGAAGACCGTAAAAATTGGGGTCGTCGGGAAGTACGTAGACCTCAAAGAAAGCTACAAGTCTTTGAATGAAGCGATTGTTCACGGCGGGATCGCCAACAACACGCGAGTGGACTTGAAGTGGATCGATTCAGAACTTTTGACGGAAGCAAACGTCGACGAAGCCCTAAACTCGGTTGAAGCGGTACTTGTCCCTGGCGGGTTCGGAGAACGCGGGGCGGAAGGCAAAATCGTTGCGATTCAACATGCACGCGTGAACCAGATCCCATTTTTTGGAATTTGCTTCGGAATGCAGCTGGCGGCCATCGAATTTGCTCGCAACGTCTGTGGAATTCCTGATGCGACATCACGCGAGTTTTCCGGTGATCGAAAGTCTGGATCGCGAAATTTTGTTATCGACTTCATGGAGGAGCAACGAACGATTAAGGACAAGGGTGGCACGATGCGCCTTGGTTCTTACCCGTGCTCATTGCAAGAGGGAACGGTTGTTCGCAAAGTTTATGGCAAACCATTGATTCACGAGCGACATCGCCATCGCTATGAGTTCAATAACAAGTATCGTCCGTTGTTTCAGAAAAATGGAATGACGCTTGCGGGTGTTTGCGAAGATCGCGATCTTGTCGAGATCATCGAACTTGCAACTCATCCCTGGTTTGTTGGCGTACAATTCCATCCCGAATTTAAATCGCGACCGACTGCACCGCACCCTTTGTTTAGTAGTTTCGTAGAGGCAGCACTTAACAATCAGCTTGCGAAAAGTAAGCGGAAGTCCGCAGCGAGCGGGAAAGCAGCCACCAACTTAAAGACTGCGCCTAAGCGTGCTCCAGCAAAGCCGCTGTCGAAACTTCCAGCCAAGCGTCGAGCGGCAAAGGCGCCAAAGCGCACTCTTGCGGCCCGTACTTAGAAAATGAATATGAAACGAGAAATCGAAACGGCCTCAAAGGTTTTAGAGATTGAAGCGCGAGGATTGGATCGGTTGCGGGAGCGACTTGCTACCGAGCCTCAGGCGTCGAACTTTGTGCGCGCCATCGATTTGTTGGCAGCCTGCAAGGGTAAAGTCATCATCGCAGGCATGGGAAAATCTGGTCTCATCGGTCGAAAGATCGCATCGACTTTTGCTTCGACCGGTACGCCTTCGTTCTTTCTTCATCCGGCAGAAAGTTCGCATGGAGATTTGGGAATGATCGCAGCCGATGATGTGGTGATCGGAATCAGCTACAGCGGCGAAGTTCCTGAACTCGAAGCATTGCTTCGGTTTGTAGCGCGAAAAAATCTTCCGTTGATCTCTATGACCGGAAAAATCGGAAGCAGTTTAGGTCGCGCCGGCACCGTGACATTGGATGTGAGCGTTGCTGAAGAGGCTTGTCCAATGGGACTTGCACCGACAGCCTCAACCACAGCGACACTTTCTATGGGAGATGCCCTTGCGGTTGCGACTCTTCAGAGAAAGGGATTTAAGCCAGAGGACTTTGCAGAACTTCATCCGGGGGGAACCTTAGGGCGTCGTCTTTTGACCCGTGTTTCTGATGTCATGCACACGGGCGATGCACTTCCGCTCGTGTCGATGCACACGCAAATGCGAGATGTGTTAGCGACAATGACGCAAAAAGAAGTTCGTGGAGTCGCAGGTGTGTTGGATGAAAAAAACCAACTGATCGGCATTGTGACGGATGGAGATCTTCGTCGTCGACTAGAGAAAAGTTTGAATCCGCTAGACGATAAAGCCAGTGATTTGATGTCTCGTGCGCCGAAGACTGTGGATCACAATGAAATGGCTGAACGCGCACTCTTCATGATGGAACAATTTAAAATTCAGACTTTGTTTGTTGTGAATCGCGACTCGGCAGAGCCTGGACGTCCAGTTGGACTTCTGCATTTACAAGACCTGCTTCAGGCCAAGCTCCGGTAATTCGGACTAATTACGTTAAACAAATCAAAATGTCCGCCTGAATACTCGACGTTGGGATAGTGCCTAACGTTCTCTTTCTTTTCAATGGGTTAACCTAGGGTCACACTGTTGACGTAGGTCTCTGTTCGGAAGGTGGGAGTCTTCATGCGTCGATTTTTTTCTCGCGCACCAGCCATAGTTTTCTGTTTGCTCGCAAACTTGGCCGTTCCAGTTGTGGGTCAGACGGAAGTGATTCAGTTTCCATCCGAAGAGTTGGCGACGGAATCTGTTATGCCGGTCTTTGATCAGCCCGCCGTTGTTCGCAATCGCGTGGTCGAGTTGGCCAAGCGTTTCGAAGTGGGACTGTTGATGGGATACGCGCTGACCGAGCCGTTCTACAATCCGCTGCAGCTAGGGGCGACGTTCTCTTACCATATAAATGAAGAACACGGGGTCAACATCTTCGGTACCACCTTTTTAGAAGGGCTCTCCGGCGAAGCCGCGCAGTTAAATCCAATTCCGAATTCGAGTCCGCCGATCAATGCGAATCTTCAATATGGTCCCTCGCCCAAATACCTTGTCATCGGCAGCTGGCAATATTCGGCTTACTACGGAAAACTTTCTTTCACGAAAGATTACGTCATGAATCTTCACCTCTACGGCTTAGCCGGAATTGGCATGTATGGCCTTGGTGATGCATCGAAGCCGGTTTTGGCAGTTGGCCTCGGTCAAAAGTTTCACTTCTCACCGTCGCTCTCTTTGCGGTTCGACCTTCGCGCGCTCGCCTATATGGGGCCGGATCCGACATCTATTCGCTTAGACAACAAAACGGGGCCTCAACCAGCAAGTGCATTTGAAGACAAGTTGATGCTTGAGGGACTTTTGAACGTGGGTTTGAGCTACATGCTTCCTAGCTTGTGATGTTCGACTTTGAAAGGCGTCTTGTGATGAATGAGTTAGGTTTCAAAAAATCGCTTCTTGGGTCCGCCCTGGTGTTGGCGACGGTGTTTCAATCTCAAGCTTCCTTTGCGCAAGCCACATTCAGCGACGTGCAGCCAGATGAAGTTATGTCATCGGTTCCAGGTGAAATGGACGCGATCGAGCAACTATATGCCGAAGATCCAGGTAAGCGAACGACCGAAATCATTGAAGACGGAAAGCAAAAGCCAATCACAGCGCCGAAGTCTGACACTGATATTAAAGGTGTCTCGGATCTTTCATCTCTTTCGGAATTCAAAGACATCGCGGTTATCCAAAAGCGATTCTTGCCGAAAACACAACGTTTTGAGGGGTTCGGCGGACTGAACGGTATTCTGAACGACAAGTTTTTTTCGAGTATCGGATTCAATGGACGGCTTGGCTATCATTTCACCGAGCGCCTTGGCATCGAACTCTTGGTTATGCTCCTGGCTACTGGCGAAAGAGACGTCACTAAAAACCTGCGCGAGCGACGAGGTGTCGTGACGACGAACTTTGTTTCGCCACAAAACTACTATGGTGCCGACATTCGCTGGACGCCGGTCTACGGGAAAATGTCTTTCTTGAACAATAAAATCACAACATTCGATCTTTACTTCTCTGCTGGCGCCGGAATCACGAATACCAATCAAGGGGGCTCAGAGCCGACAATTCACTTAGGCACCGGTCAGGTGTTTGCGATTACGAAGTCCGCGGCCTTTCGCTGGGATTTTTCCTGGAACTTCTATAATGCGAAATCCGGAGTTGCAGGGGCACAGCAAAACTCGCTCTACAACAACCTCTTCCTAACTTTGGGCGCGAGCTTCTTCTTTCCGGAGGCAACATACCGATGAAAAAACCAAATATGCTGATACGATATGTACTTGTCTCGAGTATCGCGCTGGGTCCTCTATCGGTGGGACCAAGCGGGAAGGCAAACGCAGCGGTGAGTCCGATCTCAGGGCCGGCAAGCCTTGGACTTGATTCTGTTCAGGGAAAGTCTGCAGACCAAGTTGAAACCATTCTCTCTCTCTTGGGCGATCTCGATCGCCTCTCGGCGCTTGAACCAGGTTTCGGTGAGATTGAAGACGGTCTTGACGAGGTTTCTTTAGAAGAGGAGCTTGTCGAGGTGGTCGCTCAG
>JAXMMN010000378.1:0-4285 GCA_034366485.1 Bdellovibrionales bacterium | reverse complement strand
GGATCGCATCAAGAAGTTCGGAAGCGGGAAGGGATGACAAGTCAGTGATGCAGCGATCTGCGATAAAAACGCTTCGCGATTCGCGACTGAGTCGAGTGCCCTTGCAATCGGGGCAGGATCGAATCGCCATCATATCCACTTGCCCGTCGCCATCTTCGTCGTCGTCAGATTTTCTCTTAACTCGTTCTGCAAGGCGGTAAGAGACATTCGTGGCGATACTTGCTTCATTTGCACCGTCATCGCGAGTTTCAACTTCTTCAATATCAATTGTCCCAAGTCCCTTACAGGTGTGACAGGCACCGCGAGGATTATTGAAACTAAAAAAACGAGGCTCGAGCTCCGGAAAGCCGAAGCCACAGGTCGGGCAGGCTGAATGAATGGAGTAAGTTTTTCTCGTGCCTTTTCCCTGAATTTCGATCGCGATTTGGCCTTCGGCCATTTGAATTGCAGAGTGAACACTTTCCGCAACCCTAGTTTTGATTCCATCTTTAATGACCAGACGATCGATGACGATGTCGATATCGTGAACTTTCGTTTTAGCGAGCTTCTTAGCCGACGAAAGCTCGATGTACTCACCATCCACTTTCGCGTGGACAAAACCCTTCTTCATCCATTTCTGAAAATCCTGAAAGAACTCACCTTTATTGCCCTGAACCACTGGCGCAAGAAGATAGAGTTTCGTTCCCAATGGAAGCTTCAAAATCTCATTGATGATCTGATCCGGAAGTTGTCCTTCGACTTTGATACCATGTTCTGGACACCGTGCTTCGCCGACTCGGGCATAAAGCAGGCGAAGGTAGTCATAAATTTCTGTGACGGTGCCGACGGTCGACCGTGGATTAAGGCCGACGGATTTTTGGTCGATCGCGATTGCCGGACTAAGACCAGTAATTGAATCGACGTTTGGCTTAGACAGTTTTTCTAAAAAATTTCTGGCGTAAGTGGAAAGCGAGTCGACGTAGCGCCGTTGCCCTTCAGCGTAAATCGTATCAAACGCCAAACTCGATTTTCCCGAGCCGCTGAGCCCGGTGATCACCGTGATCTTGCCTCGAGGAATTTCGAGAGAAAGATTTTTTAAATTGTGCTCTTTTGCGCCACGAATGACGATCGAGCCGAAGTCTTCCGACATAGTATCTTTAGACATTTTGTCCGCCTCAAGACCAACGCGCTAGAGAAGCGGTTGAACCACTGATTCAATTTCTTTTCTGATCCGCTGAAGGCCGGCTTCGGTTTCCGATTCAAAACGCAAAACGAGAACTGGTTGAGTGTTGGAAGCACGAGCGAGGGCCCAGCCGTCGTTAAAGCTGATGCGAATTCCATCGATAAGATTTACTTTTTTATCAGCCGTTCCACTGCCGTACGTGGTGCGAAGCTTTTCAACGATCGACACCTTCTTTTCTTCAGTGGTATCGATTCGGATTTCCGGAGTGTTGTGAGCCGAGGGAATTCCATCGAGCATTGATGAGAGCGGCTTCTTTTTCTTGGCAAGAATTTCGACGAGGCGCAGACCTGCGTAAAGGGCATCGTCGTAACCATAGTTACGATCAGCAAAGAACACGTGGCCCGAAAGTTCGCCTCCAAAGGGTGCTTTCTCTTCTTTGATTTTTGCTTTGACGAGGCTATGGCCGGTTTTCCACATAATACCAACTCCGCCATGGTTTTTGATATCTGCGTACAGACGATCTGAACACTTCACGTCGCCGATAATTTTGGCTCCTGGATTGGACTCCAAAACAGCGCGAGAAATAATAACCATCATCTCGTCGCCCAAAACAAAGCGGCCGTTTTCATCCACGATTCCGATTCGATCCGCATCGCCATCGAATCCAATACCGAGGGCTGCACCTTCTTTTAGAACGGCGGCCTTCATGGCATCGAGGTTTTCCTCGACCGTTGGATCTGGGTGATGGTTGGGAAAGCGTCCATCTGGCTCTTCAAACAAAATGACTGGCTTAAGACCGACCGCTTCATAAAGTCGACGAGCGATGCAGCCGGCGGCACCATTTCCACAATCCAAAACCACTTTCACGCCTTCAAGACCCTTGAACTCTTCTTTATAGCGCGCGATGTACTGAGGAAAAATATCGTGATCTCGGGACTCACCCTTGCCATCGATGAAGCGCTTTGCCTCCATGATTTTTCGGAGTTCTTGAATGTCATTGCCGTAGATAGTCGTTTTGCCCACGGAAATTTTAAAGCCATTGTACTCGGGTGGGTTGTGGCTACCGGTGACCATAAAGCCGCCATCGATTTCCAAAGCAAAACACGAGTAGTATGAAATTGGCGTGGTGATAAGGCCCAGGCGGATGACGTTAGCACCCGAGTCTAACATTCCTTGTTCAAGCGACTTTGCGAGGGCAGGTGATGAGAGCCGGGCATCGTAACCGACGGACAAAGTGAGCTTCTTTTTTCCGGTCTTTGCGACGACGAAAGAAACGTAAGAACGGCCGAGGTCGTAAGCGAATGATTCGTCAAAATCTTTACCGACAACGCCGCGAATATCATATTCTCGAAAAATAACCGGATTCATCATGTTCAACTCACTTCTTTTTTCGTGATGGACTCGAGATTGTTTTTGTCGTTTTTGCTGCCGTCATCGCCGCCTTAATGGCATCAATCATCGACCCGGGATTTGCGACACCCTTTCCAAACAAGTTCTTGGCCGTACCGTGGTCAACACTTGTGCGAATGAAAGGTAATCCCAAAGAGATCTGGAAGCCAGAATCTTGGCCGTGCAGCATCTTAAAAGGGATCAGGCCCTGATCGTGGTATAGCGAAAGATAAACAGACGTTGAATCTATGGCCTTCGGGCTAAAAGCCGTATCGGCCGGAATTGGACGGCCAAATGTACGAGGAAGCATCTTTCTCGAACGAACTCGCTGTTCAAAGCGTCCTATGAGGCCGTCTTCCCCAGCGTGAGGATTGAGCCCTAGCCAGGCGATCGGGCGCCGCCGACGCTGAGGCGGAAGGAGACGGCGTAATTCCAAGGCAGCGTCTGCAGCTCCACGCAATCGTTTTGCCGTTAAATTTCCTTCGACCTTTTCCAATGCGACATGGTCTGTCGCAAGTACGACAGCCATTTTCGGTCCGATGTAACCCTGAAATACGGCCTTACCGGACAGGCCGGCGAGCAGGGCTGTGTGCCCCATGCAGCCAGGGACAAGCGCAGAAAATCGTTCTTTTGATACGGGCCCCGTCACCAATGCCGAAATCAGCTTGGCGTGCGCAAGCTTCGCGGCCTCTAGTACCCACGCGGCCTCGAGACTCTGTTTTTTACCGCTACTAATTAGCACCGCGATCTCGTTGGGCTTGAGATCCGTAAGGACTTTGTGCGCAACGGCCATCGGCACATCGAAAATTTCGACGGGCTGAAACTGACCTCGCAATTTCCTATACAAAAGTGATCGTGTGAAACGCCGATAAGAAGACGCTTCAGCCGTGACCAAGAATCTCGCGCCAGGCTGCGGCCCCAGCGCCAACACGGCCTTGCAAGTGACCTCGAGACCGACCCCATCGCGATCGCCGGATGTGATAACGATTTTCAGTGGCGAACGAGTAGTCATCTATTTGTTGCGACGAAGAAACGCATCGGTTCGAAGTGAATCCAGCCAAATATCGTACTGTCGACGGAAAGCCTTTTCCCCAAGAATCGCACGAACGCGGTCTTTTTCCTTTTCAATTTTTGGATCCGGAATCAGGCGCCGCTTGATCAACCGAACGATGTGAACTCCTCCGTTGGTTGGAAGCGGAGACGTCCATTCGTTGGGAGAAAGTTTTGAAACCGCCTGCTCGAGAGGCTTCGAAAGCTCGCCTGACTTAAAAGTGCCGAGCGCGCCGCCAATTTCGAAATTTGGATCTTCTGAAAAATCTGCTGCGACACGATCAAACGCTAAACCTTCTTTAAGCTTAGCTAGTGCGAGTTCAGCACGGGCCCTTGCGCCGTCGGCGCCGCCATTTTTTGAATTGAGAATCAAAATGTGTGCGATCGAATATTCAAAAGCCTGTGTGTCAGAGGCGCGGCCTTCGGCGATCAAAGCAGCCAAGACATCGTCTTCGGAAATTTTAATCTTGGAAGTCACAGACTTTTCCACAAGAGCCTGGCGCTCGAGACCCGTTTTGATAAAGTCTTGGTAAGTTGAAAAGCTGATACCCTTTTCAAGAAGAGCGTTTTTCAGTTCGTCTCTTTGCATTCCGTTTCGTTTTGAAATCGAACGAACTTCTTGTTCAACTCGTTCAAAGGGAACAGTCAAACCCTGTCGTTTAACCTCTGCGTCTATCAAACGAG
>JAXMMN010000377.1:0-1240 GCA_034366485.1 Bdellovibrionales bacterium | reverse complement strand
CGACGTAACTTGAAACGGCAATGATACCCATAAATGAATCCGGCGAATTGAGCACGATGTCCGCCGCAACTCGACCACCTTGCGAGTGGCCGAGGAGCAAAATATTTTCCGTTTTATAGCCGAACTCTTTCAACTCTTCGAGAAGAGCAAAAATCTGATCGCGAACAACGCTTAAGGACTTTTCGTGTCGTGGCTCGTCGTGCATCCATTTAAATCCGTCAGCGAACTTCATCGGGCCGTTCAGAAGAAGCACATCAAACTTTGCGAGCCCAATTTCAATTTGAATTTCTCGGTAGGCTTCAAGGCTGTCACCCTTGCCGTGGAAAACAATGATCAGTGGGCGTTCGTTAACGCACTCGCGTCCACGCCCACGCAAAAACAGGTGATCAAATAGAGGTGTAGAAAAGAAGGTCACTCGCCCCGACTATAGTTCATTTCTCATGGGAAATCATGGTGTTGCATTGAGTATGTCATCTCTCTCATAAAGAATTCAGGACTGGTAAAAGTTTGATCACTTTGACGACGGCTTTGACGATCGAGGGATCACATACTTAGGCTTGAAGTCCCTCATTAGTTTAACGGAAGGATCATATAATGGCTCATTTCAACTCTAGTTTTGTAACGGCCCTCACCACCCTTACTCTTATTGGCAGCACGCTCGGCTGCAGCTCGGCTGGCAAAAATACGGCTGTCGGCGCGGGTGTCGGAGCAGCAGCGGGTGCAGCCATCGGAGCGATCGTCGGGCACCAATCAGGTGATCGCGGCAAAGGCGCACTCATCGGCGCCGCCCTTGGAGGAGGTCTTGGCGGTCTCGTCGGGAACCGCCTCGATAAGCAGAAAAAAGAGCTCGAGCAAATTGCCGAAACGAAGCGTACTGAAAACGGCCTCGTATCGAAGCTGAAAAGCGATATTCTGTTTGATTCCGGGAAATCGGCCCTAAAGCCTGCTGCGTCTCAGAACCTCGGCAAAATGGCCGAGATCATGAAGAAGTACCCAGAAAACGTTCTAACCGTTAAAGGCTACACCGACACGACAGGATCGGCCGAACGCAACCGGACTCTGTCGGAAGAGCGAGCATCCGCAGTCAAAAATCAACTGATCGCTGGCGGTATCCCAGCAGCTACGATTTCGATTGTTGGAATGGGGCCTGATAGTCCAGTTGCTGACAACTCGACAAAAGATGGTCGCGCACAAAACCGCCGTGTTGAAATCGAAATTGCGGTCGACGAATCGAAGGTTC
>JAXMMN010000376.1:0-10833 GCA_034366485.1 Bdellovibrionales bacterium | reverse complement strand
GCAACTGACAAGGCCCTCGAAGCGCAACGAAAAGTCGCGACTGAAGGTGGTGGCGCAGCTGAAAAGGCCGAGCACGTGGCTGCGTCAACCAGCGCGCATGTAAATGCACCTTCGAACAATGCTTCAGTGACAGCCGCCGGGACATCGACGACAGCGCACACGGCTATCAATCAGCCAGCGACCCAAACAACCACTTCGCCTGCGGCGAAATCTACCGCACGAACAGTTGCGTCAGCACCAGCTGCGACAGAATCTGGGAAACCAGATCTTTCTGCTGTTCATCAAGCAGCCGCTCGAGTTGCTAACAACGCTGCTCCAACAACAGCAGCTTCAGAAAAGGCGGCGAAAGAAACTCGGGTGCCATCTAGCCTGCCAAAAACTGTTGGCACGACAAGCGACGTTGAGTTCACAGTCCAAGTCGCGTCGTACCCCACTGCAGATGCTGCACGGGAACATGTCGACTCGATGGTTAAAAAAGGTTTTCCAGCATTCCCGGTTGAAGCGAAGATCAATGGCAAGACTTGGTACCGCGTCAGCGTCGGAAGCTTTAAATCGTTCAACGATGCATCGAAGTTCCGCGCGCAGCTTTTGAAACAAGCTGATCTACCTTCAGCGATTGTTCAAAAAATCGCCCGCTAAAAAGAATTCTCGCTAAAAAGAATTCTCTAAGTAGACCGCGACGCCCGTTCGGGCGTCGTTTGTTTTTAAGCTCTCAGCCGATTCATAACGAAGCTCCGCACGCACCGTCACGATCTCGCTCCAATCCGCGCGAAAGCCGACGGCACCCGCAAACGCGCCTTTCCAGCCGCCGACAGCGGTCTCCGCTGCTCCGTCTAGCACGGTCACGACTTCAGATTGAACAAAGCCCGCAGCTGCACCTGCGTACGGAACCCATCCTCGCGCCAGTCCGAAGTCACGCGTGACCCAAGTCAAAGCCGCCTGACGCCGACGTCGAACAGATAGCGTCTGATTTCCATCGAGAGATTCATCGGCTGAATACTCAATCCGTGTCGTCCATCGGGAAAAGTCCTGATCTAAACGCATTCCAAGCCCCAAAAGCGGAGGCAAAACAGAGTTTTGATAACGTTGATCATTTGTCTTTTCAAACAACACGGCAGCACCCAAGGTTAAAACCGGGCGTAGCGTCCAGTTGTCATCCAAAATGAGCGAGTCCGAATCTAGTAAGATCGAACCTTCACCTGGCAATGTTGCCGTCTCTTGGCTTAGCACCGCGACCGATTCACCTTCTGCATTCACACGACCAACAGACGCAAAGGTCACCGCCATATAGCTGGAAACGAGAAGCAAAATCGAGGTCTTCAAGGTGCCCTCGTTTCTGCCGCCGCCGGGCAACTGTCACCCAACAGGTCCTTTGAGGCTTTGAGGGCTTTTAGTTCGCGACACACAGCCGCGATCCCACCTGAGGACAAGGTCTCTGGCCCTTCACCACCGGATGAAGCTAAGAGACCCGCAATCACCGGCCTCAGCAAGAGTTCCGGATTCAATTCGTTTTTCATCCACAACGTTGAAACATCAATCGCGAGGGTTTCCAACGAGCGGCCGACTGCACTTCGAACTCGGCTGCGCGCTTTCTCTCGATCAACTCCTGAAAGTTCAATCGTATCAACCAACATGCGAAGCACGCGGGCGTACTCCGTTCCAAGCCGGTAGGCCGCGGCCACCCGGCCGGATTCGGATTTCAATACAGGACGTCCCGAAGAGCCGATCGTGATCAGCATATTTCGAAATGCAACTTGCGATGGAAGCGTCGTGGGTTTGCGATCCAATCGCCGAGCCGAGTCCTCTTGTGCACCGAGCGATCGACCGACAAAAAAATCATCGTTTGCATATGACCAGCCCCAGAAGTCAGCGAGCCCTTCATTGACTCCACGTAGAACTGTCTGGTTCCAAATTTTCAGCGGTACCAATTGATTCTCTAGCGGCAAGCCGACGGTTTCCTCTTCCTGCCCTTCGCCCTCTACTTTATCGGGAGAAGCATCGTCGAACATGACCAATGAGGACGAGTGACCGGCCGCCCCGCCCTGGCAAAACAGATCGGTCGAATGATCGGTCATCGATTGCAGCGGCATCAGTTGCAAGCGACGCAAAACCGTTGCCTGAAACAAGCGATGAAAGTGCTCGTGCGCGATGATGCCGGCATTCATTGAAATTGGAAGCTCAGGTCCCGTGAACGGAACAACAAACAAAACATCCAAGCGTCCGTCGAAGATCGCGTTATTCAAAATCAATTGTGTCGAAAAACCGTCCGACAATCTTGAGAGAAGACCGATTTTTGAAGGCCCTTTCAGAAAGGGGAAAAGTCCCAAGCTGCGATCAATCAGATTGAGTTTTTCATGATGCGCATAAAGAACAGCCGCTTGAAGAGTGACGAAGTCCGAAGGAACCCGTTTCAAAACACCATTCGATTTTATCTCTGTCCAGCGGCCGATCGGTTCTTCGCCTATCAGTTGTCCGCCCGAAACTCTCGGATCGACAATGATCTGTGCGACTTCCCCACGAAGCTTGCTGGGCTCTGTAAACGTCTGAAGAACGATGTCTTGAAGTTCGTACTTTCCTGATCCTGCCGGCCAAGGAAGTCGATAAACTTGATTTTCCGGCGATTCGTTCTCGGAAACAGGGGCGCAGCCAATCAAAGAAAAGACCAACGAAATGACCAAAGAATTGGCCGCACCACGAAGAATTCTGGGCGCATTGATAGAAATAGTCGTCCAGAGGGCGAATTCTCGTCCCGGAAGCACCGCAATCTCATTCCTCTTTCGAAGCAAATCCGCTAAACCCACGAGGGGTGTTGGAAAGCACAGGGCGGGCCGAAAAATGGCACTGCGAAAAAACCGGTAGCGAACCAGCGGCGAGGGCTTAAAGTGCTTCACGAGGACTTTCAGGAGAATACGATCGAGATGCGACATGAAGGATCTACAACTCTTCTGGAGGCGATTACACGCGGACTCAACCCACCGCAGGCCGAGGCCGTCGAGGCGATGGATGGACCACTCTTGATTTTGGCTGGGGCCGGGTCCGGAAAAACTCGTGTTCTGACCCATCGAATCGCGGCCTTGATCGCAACCGGGCGCGCAGCCCCCGAACAGATTCTTGCTGTGACCTTCACCAATAAAGCCGCGCGCGAAATGGAACACCGAACGCAAAGCCTGCTGCGCGAGCTGGGGCTTGGAAAAGGCGAATCGTCTTTCAACCAACAAGATCGAATGTGGATTTCGACTTTTCACTCGATCGGTGCGCGCCTGCTTCGTGAGCACATTGAACTCCTCGATTATCGACCGTTCTTCGGGATCTACGACACTGGCGAACAACTGGCGATGGTCAAGAAGGTCGCCTCCGCGCTTGGATACGACGAAAAGCTCTATCCCGCCAAGGTTTTTGCTGGCCGGATCAATTCAGTAAAAACTGATGGACTGACCCCTGATGACGTTCGCAAGCGCCGCCACCTTATGGACGAACAACAGCTAGCAGTCTTTGAGCGATACGAAGAGGAGATGAAGCGAGCCAACGCGCTCGATTTCGGTGATCTTTTAATTAAAACCCATCAGCTCTTCCGCGACTACCCGGCTGTTCTTGAAGCTTACCGCGGTAAGTTCCGCTACATCATGGTCGACGAGTATCAAGATACAAACTCGGTGCAGTACAAAATCGTCAGGATGCTTGCCGACGGCCATCAAAATCTCTGTGTTGTTGGTGACGAAGATCAATCCATTTATTCCTGGCGCGGTGCTGACATTCAAAACATCTTGTCGTTCGAAAAAGATTTTCCGAACGCCAAAGTCGTGAAGCTCGAAGAGAACTATCGATCAACTCAGACAATTATCGGAGCAGCCACCCACGTCATTCGCAACAACACTCAGCGAAAAGACAAAACTCTTTTTACCAACAATCCTGTTGGCGAACCGATCATCGTGCGCGAAGAACAAAACGAGTATGATGAGGCAAGATTTGTCGTAAATGAAATTGCAAAACTCATTCGTGAAACCGACGCCTCTCCCGAAGAGATCGCGGTCTTCTATCGAACAAACGCACAAAGCCGAGTCCTAGAAGAACAATTCCGATCGCGCACGATTCCCTATCGGATCGTGGGCGGCATGAAGTTCTACGACCGCATGGAAGTAAAAGACATTCTCGGCTATTTGAAACTCGTTTTGAATCCGAGCGATGACATCAGCTTCAAACGTGTCATCAACGTCCCCGCGCGTGGGATTGGCAAAACAACCGTCGAACGCATCGAAGCGATCTCGAATCAGAATCGCATTTCCATGGTGGAGGCCGCCTCTTTGGCCGTGGACCATCGCGAGTTCAACTCCGGCACGACGTCTAAAGTACGCGGGTTCCTAAATTTGCTCGTCTCGCTTCGAGAAGAAGCACGTCAAGTTTCACTACCTGATTTGTCGATCGCCGTTGTCGACAAAACAGAGTATGCAAAACGTCTGATTGCGGATGGCTCACCCGAAGCTGAAGCGCGTGTAGAAAACCTTGAAGAATTGCAAAATGCGATCTCTAAGTTCGCGGAAGAACGTGGCGAAGAAGGCCATCTACAGGCCTTCTTAGAGGAAATGGCTCTGGTCAGTGACGCCGACGATACTGGCAACGCCAGCGAGCGTTCGGTCACAATGATGACGCTTCATATTTCAAAGGGCCTCGAGTACCCCTATGTCTTCATCGTCGGTTGCGAGGAAAACCTTTTCCCCAGTGGTCGCGCGACTGATTCAGCCGACCCCACAGAAATCGAGGAAGAACGAAGGCTCTGCTATGTGGGTATGACTCGCGCAGAAAAGCGACTATTCATGACTCACGCTCGAACTAGAAAAGTTTGGGGCACGGATCAAATGAATCCCCCAAGTCGTTTCCTTAAAGAGCTACCGAAAGAGGGCGTTGTCCATCAGTCCTCTGTTTCAAGCCGACCGCGCTTCTTGGATCGCTGGGGCGGAGACGAAAACCAGGCCTCTCAGTATGGCACTTCGAACTCTCATCCACTTATGGGATCAGCCGGTGCTTCTCGCGGCGCCTCGCCGTTTCCTGATTACGAGAATGGCAGTGATTCGTTTGATGATGCTTCCGCAGGGCCTGAGTATCGAAAGGGTCTGCGCGTAAGACACCCGTCCTACGGAGTCGGCCAAGTTCTTCAGGTTGAGGGAAGCGGCGGCGATACGAAAGTGACCGTTGTTTTTTCGGACAACACAGTTAAGAAGTTTGTCGCAAAATATGCGCGCCTCGAAAGAACTTAAACAGGCCTACACTTCTGATTCTAGCGATCCAGCCGGCGCCGAAAAATAGTGATCTTTCGTCTGCGCGGAGGCTGAGGGTTGCATCGCTGAATGCTGCAAGTTTGCCTTCGCCTGTTTTAATTCGTCCCATTCGGCTTGGTAGAGGCTTGCGTCGATGGGTTTCAAGCACTGCGCTTGTGGTGGACTTTTGTAGACGGACTCAACCGAGTCCCAACCTTTGTAGAAACGAGTGACTCCCGATTCTCTGGTGCCCGTTCGACTTTCGACTATTTCAAACTCTGGCACCAATGCCGCCTTTCCGCCACCATCAGGAATGTCCAGCGATAATGTTGGCATGGCGAGACCAGAAAGATTGCCCCAGAGCTCTCTTTGTATTTCCAAACTTTCTTCAACGCTCGTGCGCAAATGATCTGTGCCAAAGGAAGGGTCGCACTGAAACATGTAATAAGGCTTCGCACGAAGGAACAAAAGTCGGCGCGACAACGCTTGCACGATTCGCGCATCGTTGTTCACGCCGTTTAGTAAAACCATTTGATTGAAGACAGGAATTCCGTTGTCGACAAAAAGCTCGACCGCCGAAGCTGCTTGTGCGGTCAATTCACGCGGGTGGTTGAAATGTGTCATCAAATAAACCGGCTTTGCTTTTTTGAGGATCTGCACAAGATCTTCCGTCACTCGCATCGGGCACACGACTGGCATTCTTGTACCCACGCGAATGATTTCGATGTGATCTATTTTTCTCAAATCAGAAACAACACGGTCTAACTTTTCATCAGAGAGTGTTAGTGGATCGCCACCCGACAAAATGACTTCACGCACGCCCGTCGCACGACGCAAATATTGAAGCGCCGCCTGGTACTCGTCGGGTTTAGCAAAGGCCTGCTCGCCACCGGTGAAGTGCTTTCTTGTACAGTAGCGGCAGTAGACCGAACAAAAATCCGTGATCAAAAAAAGAACGCGGTCAGGATACCGATGAACAATTCGCGGAGACGGATTGTTTTTGCGCTCTCCCAAGGGATCAAGCATGGCCTGAGTACCCCGGTGCAACTCTTCCTTCCTTGGCATCAGCATTTTTCGAATCGGATCGTTTTGGTCGGCCTGACTCGCGAGTGCTGCATAATAAGGAGTGGTCCGCACTTCAAACAGCGGGATGTCACCGCTGGCAAAGCCGGCCTGTTCGATCGCCGCCATTGAGAACTGCTTCTTATAATCGGCCTCCGACTTTAAGGAGTGGCGCATTTGCCAGAGCCAATTGTTCCAATCTGAAAGTTGAACGCCAGCGGGCGGCGGCGAATCTGTGAACTGAAAACGCATACAGTGCACGTAGCACAATTGTCCCGAAAATGCGCCATCCCCCCTGTCAGGGAATTCGACATTCTAAACCACTGAAATGTCTTCTCAATTTGGCCCACCCCCAGGGGGTGTTAGAATTGTCCGCAATCCGACCGCGCCATTCCAAGCCCTCCAAGCAGCCCCTCGGTCACGACTTAACACATAGAATTCAAATACTTAGGTCGATCTTGGCAAACCCGCACGCGCGACGGCTCGACTCTTGGACTACAGGCTAATGACGGATTTTTATTTTTGATCGAACTGGAGGATTTATGAAACTCACGAAACAAACAGCACTAAAGGGCGCGCTCTTGATGGTCCTTGCGGCAAACGTGTCGTGGGAGAAGCTAGAAGTCGGTTCACAGGAACTTGCTTCTGAAGCTGTCACAGGCACACCCGCAACTCCACTCGCCGCAGCCGGCGATGGCAAAGTAAGCCAAACTCCGGCTGAGCTAACTGTTGTGGCAAACGGTGCGCCTCCAGCGGCGATTAAAATCGCGGCTCCAGATGCTGCTAAAACCACACTTCCCTCTCATGAAGACAGCGCTAAAATTTGCGGCGACATCTATAAGTTGAAATATCAACAGGTCGAAAAGGGCGGCGAGATGATGACAGAAATCACTGCTCATCGTCCGACTCGCGCTGGAGATTCTTGGGTATCAATCACTTGGCGCGCAGATTTGATCAACACAATTGTCAAAAAGTCAGATGCGGACAACGCGCTGATGGCGACTGTGAAAGCACATCGAACTCTTAAAAAAGAAGCGTGCCCTGGTTCCGAAGTCGCGACTCGTGAAGAAACAGGTAAAGACGACGAAGAAAAAACACGCATCGCTGATGGAATGAAAAACTGCACGCTCGATAGAAAAGGTACAAGTCTTAAAGGCGAAGCGAAACTCGACTGCTGGTTGGATCAACTGAACAGCATCGACAAGCGCGTCGGCAAGCACAAATCGGACGAAGCGATGAGCAAAGCGGTGCTCGCAGAAATGCAGCGAATCGTTCGCGGTCCCTTCAAGCGCCTTCTCAAAGACGCCTTGATGTCCGACGATGAAGACCGCGCTGATCACGCAAGAGAATTAGTGACGGAGGCTATGCAGGCTGTCGAAGACATCGGTGCCGAGCACGACCTCGGACGCTCTTCACGAACTGGTCGCTCGAACAATGCGGTTTCTAAGCTGATCGGCGAACTCTCGGCCATGAAAACTGGCGCGGAAGCGCACGAAGAGTCAGAGAAATATGCTTCGCGGGCAAAGGACGTGAAAGAAAATCTTCGCACGACACGTTCAGAATTGAACGCGCGCCGGGCGGAACGAGATGCTTTGTATCAACAAGCTATGCGCAACCCACTTGATACCTACGCAATGCAAGCTTACTACGAGTCGAACCAAGCTTATCTCAACGCATCGGCGACTTTGGATTTCGTTAAAGGTGACTACGACGCTCTTCGCATGGATATCGGCATGAACCTCGAACCAAATCTCATTCGCCCGCTTCGAACGATGCAGACCACTGGCCTCATGACTGCTCAAGACTACAAAGAGTTCTCGCAACCATTCGCTGATCTTCAAAAGATGATGCGCGAAAGTGTGAACTTCATGAATCTTTCGAACGTGAGTTCGGTTGCCGCGACTCGCACGTCAGGATTTTCGGGAACAATCCAAAACTCAGTTCTCGGAAGCGACTTCGCGATTCCAACCAACCTTGCGACCGTGCGATCGACTGGATTTTCTGGTTCAGCACGAGCAACGATTCCTGGTTTGCCGTCGACGGCTCCGACTTTGAGCTTCCAAGCTCCGCGCTCGATCTTCTCTCCAAACTGATCGCGGCCGCCAGAGGAATACGTTTGAGCCCACCGGTAAAGCCGTGTGGGCTTTTCCCGTTTCAATCCAGTCCGACCTAGAAACAGAGGCCATCAGGACTGCCTAGTTGCGGTGCGTTATTCTTCGTGATAAGGCTGCTCCGCGATCACTTTTTATAATCACGCCACTTGAGGAGTTTCACCCTTATGAAATTAGCGAAAGCTTCTATTACCGTTCTCAGCACTTTGGCCGTCGCCGCCGTTGCTGCCGCCGCTGCCACGATGGTCACGTTTTCTGATCAAGGATCTGCCTCATTGAAAGTGATCAAGGACTCCCGCAATGACATGGAGACGATCGAGATCACAGAAACTCGTTACTTCGACCTCGGCTATCCAACTGACTATCTTGCAAAGGCCGTTATCCAAACTCGGCGTCTTTCTGGCGCAGATTCCATGGACGACAAAGTCACTCTTGAAGTTCGAGGCAACGATAAGGCCCGCTTCGACAAAGTCATTTGGACGGCACAAGAAGACGGAACTGAAGTCGTGTTTCCAGGAACAGGGTTTGTTGGTATTCGTCAATTTGGTTGCTGTGGAGCCCCCAACGTCACACGCCTCTTCAACGCGAAAACTGGAAAAAAAGTGGAAGCCCTCGCCAGCCAGCTTTTCGAAATTGAAGTTCCGAACTCGATGCTTCCAAACCGATTCATGGGACTAGCTCTTGATTCAAAAGCGCCAGCAGAGTTTGCCGGCAAGTCCTACATCGGCACCGTGACTTACTTCTCAGCTGAGAAAATTATTTCGCGCGCCCGTGTTTATGCAAATTTGCCAGCCGGATGGGGCACAGAAATCACTGAGTTGAAATTGGTCGACACAGCACCAAGAGCGCACGCTCAGGTTGTCAGCGATAACGGCGAACGTGCAACTCTCTGGGGAACAGATGGAGTTCGCGATCCCGCACTGGCCTTCAAAGGTATTGCGCTCGCAGGAACGCTTTACTACGACAATCAAGTCGAAACAGTTCGCTTCGTCATCAATGGCGATCAAATCGATGCCCTCGCATCCGACTCTTCGAGTGGCCTAGCGCTCGTCTACGTGAAGTAGCCGAAGTTTTTGGGCGAAAAAAAACCTGGGGGATTGCTCCCCCAGGGCCCTGCTCCGCTATCCCGTCATGCTGCGTTCAAGATGTAATCTAAGCTGCAAATACAAGATGCAATCAAGATGCGTTAAAATCGAATAGCGGCCTTGGTCGTAATTCCATACGCGAACGAGTTATCCAAGTTCGCGGGGCCTGCCTTCCAGGTTTCACCTGGCAAGAGCATTCCCAGTTCCGTGATCCAAGTGAATCGATCAAATGGAGTCCACGTTAAATTTAAATCAACTTCGTATCCAAGATCCGTCGCAGTACTGCCGCCCGCGATAGGCTCTTTGTTCAAGCGGCCCATAACAAAAGTTCCGCCGTACGACCACGCGTCGCTCATTTGATATTGAACAGCAGGTGCGAAATACATCGCGTTCGAAATCGTTTCAGTGTCGATTTGAGCAGCCGCACTTCCTGCCACGCTGCGAGTAAGCCCTGTTCGCAAAAAGTCGCGCTGGCCAAGGGGATGCGTGAACATCAATTGTCCGACGCGATAATTTCGACTGAACGAGTATCCTTCGTAGGTATCGGCTGTACCGGGATCGTCGCCAGTCGCAAAACCCGCTTTTACGTTTGCCGACCATTTTGATGCTTCTGGCTTCCATGCGACTTCCGCAGCAAGACCGAAGGCATTTAACTTAACGTCTTGGCTGCCGTTGCCCGCACTCGTACGTACTCCAGTATCGCCGCTCAAAATTCCAGCTTCAACTGCGACCGTGTAGTTAGAAAGTTTCTGCGACGAGAACACACCGATATAGTTGTGTTTGTAGTTCGCGACTTGAGTCGACCCGACTCCACCCATGTAATCCGAATTTGTGACAATGTCATTTCCGCCACCGTTTCGGATTTGATACAAAAGGCCGATCGATAGTTCTGTCTCTGGATTGTCGTATTGAAAGTGAACCATGTAGTCGTTCACATCATCTTCTTTGTTCACAGTGCCTTCGTTCACTTTGCCGACGATCGGCATGATGAACAGGTTTCCAGTCACAACTTTGTAACCGACCATATCGAGGGTCGAAAGATAGTGATCAAAATTTCCTCGGCCAGAGTTGAACCAGGTTCCAAGTCCGAAATGAAGTGGCGCACGTCCGACAACCAGCTGACCGAATTCTTGGGCCCAGCTCATGTAGAGTTCGGTCACTGCCAATCCGCCACTATCCTGATTGCGCGAGAGCACATTGCTATTGTCGATCGAGGAAGGAGTGGCTCCTCCAACACCTTTGCCGATGAACTCACCAGCCTGGGTGTTCACACCAAAACCCGCGTTGTTCATCAGATCAAACCGTCCGAAGATGGTCATGCCG
>JAXMMN010000375.1:0-4601 GCA_034366485.1 Bdellovibrionales bacterium | reverse complement strand
ACGCGTAAACCAGTGTTTTACGATCTAGCAATCAAAGAAATAATTGAGGACGGTGTGGAGACCTTTGTCGAAATTGGTCCGCACAATACACTGACAGCAATGGGGCCGATGAACGTCGCTGCCGATCGACAGGCGAAAGTCGCTTGGAAGAATGCGTTGAGCAACAGCGACGATAACTGGAAAAGTATTTTGAGCTTGCTCAAAGTCCTCTTTGAAAAGGGCTTCAGCGTCGACTGGCGAGAATTCGACAAAGACTTTCATCGGCAAAAATGCGCAATTCCAACCTACGCATTTGATTTTGTCGATTTAGGACTCCATCCCTACGGAAGAAGTTCAGGTGCGGTGGCGGATGCTCCGCCGCAGAAATCTTCGAAAGAGGCCGAAAAGTCGGTCTTTTCAATTTCTGAAATTGAAGCGTGGATGAGAAACTACTTAGTGGCGGGCTTGGGAGCCGAACCAAATTCAATTTCTGCGCAGGCGCGCGCTTTTGATTTAGGTATTGATTCCGTTAAAAGTGTCGAATTCATTCTTGAAGTTGAAGGGCAGTTTGGCGTGCGGTTAGAGGTGACGGACCTCATGTCAAATCCAACGTTTACGACGCTCACAGAGCTCATTTTGGGCCGCACGAAAGACGTTCCGGCACTGAAAAGCAAAGTGCAAAGTGATCAATCAGCTTGGATTTCGAACCGGGCAAATAAGGAACCGACGGCAGGCTCTGCGGTAAAAAAAGCGCATCAACTCTTTTGTTTCCATCATCTCGGCGGTGGCGCATCGTTGTTTCAAAAATGGCCTCAGCTTTTTGACCAAAGGTATGAAGTGATTCCTATTCAGTTGCCGGGACGGGAAGAACGCTTTTCTGATTCTGCTTATAACGACTTCTCGACTCTCGCCGAAGACTTGTCGGAGTTTTTACCAGAAGTGATCGAACAGCCGTTTTCATTTTACGGTCATAGCATGGGAGGTGGCCTGGCGATCGCGTTGGCAAAGCTTCTTAAGCAAAAACACGGTCTTCAGTGTGAGCACGTTTTCATAAGCGGTATTCGGGGGCCATCACAATGGGCGAAGGACACGCACTGGAACAATGTCATCACCGAAAAAAATATTTCTGATTTTATCGAAATTCCTGAGAAGCTCAAAAAGTCTGAGGATTTTTTGAAGGCAATTGTCGAGAGAGTTCAAAGTGATTTGCGGGTTGTTCGGTCTATGAGTCAGTATTTCGATCCTACAGAGAAGCTTTCTTTTCCGTTGACGGCCTTGGCAGGCAGCGAGGATCCGATTGCTCCTGTTGAGACCGTCAAGGCATGGAGTGAGAACTGTGCGAATGACAGCTTTCAGTTTCATGCATTTAAAGGTGGACACATGTTCATAAACTCGAGTGCCGATGAAATTGTAAACTTGATTCAAAAGACTCTATCGAAGCGAGTCTAAAAGACTTGTCGAAATTCGAGACCGAAGCCAGTGGCATTTCGTTCAGTGCCATTGGACTGCGAGTAGGAGTGCGAAACGACGAGTCGAATTGTGCTGTAGATCTTTAACTCGAAGGCTGGGTCTAAGGTCACAGTGTATCGCATAGGCTCGACTTCGTGATCCCAGGTGTAAGAGGTAGACCCAGAAATCACAAGCAAGTCTCCCAACACGGACATATTGTACACGACAAGAAGTCGACCGATTTCTGGAGTCGACTTATTAAAAAGAAGATGTGGAACAATCAGATAGCCGAACTCTCCGATCCGGCCGATCAGTCGGTAGTAGAGTCCAGCGCGACCGGTATCTGTTTCGGCGCCGGCAGAGTTGAAAGTTGCCGAAAGGCCGAGACCGTTCCAGTGAGGTCCGTCAAAGATCAAAGATGAGCTAAACGACTGAAGGTTTGTCGGGCGGGTAGAATTGGTGCTCCCCGAATTTAAAGCGACCGTACCGAGAAGGTAGGTTGATCCTGGCGTATTAAGAGCCGTCTGCATGAAGTATTGGCCGACGTTGATGTCGCCGCTATATTGGCTGAATCTAAACACCGTGTACGACACAGGGGCCACAGAACTAGCGGTCCTCGGTGGCGGTGGTAGGGCGATGGCCGGCGCGGGCTTCGGAGTGCTTGGTTTGGAGACCTTGCGTCGTTTGCGAATGATTCTCTTCACTGGCTGCCGTGTGGCTTCGGTTTGAATGAAATCTTCTGTTGGAACTTGATCTTCTTCCTGAGCTATCGAAACCGCTGGAAATTGAATTTCAATGATTAGCATCAGCAATATAGCTGTCCGGACAAAGCTCAGGCGCATCAAGTTCGCGCTCCTAGGTCCCGTTGTTTTGCGAAGTCTTCGAACCACGCGACACTCGATGGGTTTGACATCGCATCCCGATTCAAAACTTTTGCTGGCGCTTCTCCCATCAAGATCTTCTTAATAGGAAGCTCCATTTTTTTACCGCTGAGTGTGCGAGGCACCGCAGGCACTTGCAGGATCTCACTGGGAACATGTTTTGGCGTGAGGTTTTTCTTAATAAGGTCCTTGAGCTTGTTCTTAAGGGCGTCGTCTAATGTGAGGCCCGGCTTGAGGACGACAAAGAGTGGCATATAGCTTTCGCGGCCGAGATATTCGAAATCGATGACAAGACTGTCCAGGACCTCTGCGGCGGATTCCACAGCACGATAGAGTTCACCGGTTCCCATACGAATTCCGCTGCGATTGATCGTCGTGTCGCTACGGCCAAAGATGATGCCGCTACCTGTCTTCGTAATTTTGAGCCAATCTCCGTGGCGCCAAATCGGCCGACCGTCAGCGTGGCGGTAGATTGAAAAGTAGCTTTCAAAATAACGACTTCCACTAGGATCATTCCAAAAGTAGAGCGGCATAGAGGGCATGGGTTCTGTACAAACAAGTTCCCCGACCTCCTCTGTCAGGGGTTTACCAACGCCGTTCGAGTCTGGTTCGCCGTAAGCGTATACCGCGGCTCCGAGACAGCGTACTTGCATTTCTCCTTTGACGAGAGGAATTGTTGGAAGACCGCCCCAGAAGCATCCGGCGAAATCAGTTCCACCGGCAAAGTTGTGAATCCAAATATTTTTTCCATTCACTTTTGGGAGATTCGACCAAATCCAATCATAGCTATTTTCGGCAAGTGGTGAGCCAGTTGAGCCAATTGTTTTAATGGATGAAAGGTCCGCGACGTCGCCGGGGATGAGGCCCATTTTCTCGCACGCACCGTAGAACGCTGCGCCCGCTCCGAAATAAGTAGCCTTTGTTTTGGCGGCAAATTTCCAGAGTGTGCCCCAGTCGACTTTTTCTTTGCGACCGTTAGGGGAGCCGTCATATATACAGATTGTTGTTCCACACATTAAGACGCAGATTTGTAGATTCCAGATGATCCAGTTCGGGTTGCTGTACCAATGGTATCGATCGCTTGCGCGGAAGCTTGGCTGTAGATTGTTGTGGAAGGCGCCAAACTTTAGTGCTTCGATCATCACTCCGCCGTGACTGTGAACGATCGGTTTCGGCAGGCCAGTTGTGCCGCTAGAAAAAACTATCCACATCGGATGTTCGAAGGGAAGCCACAGTGGTTTCGTTGAACTTTTCGCGGCGATCGCCTGCTCGAAATGGTGATAGTCGAGATTTTTTCGCTCTATTCGGAACGAGCTGAGATCGGGTGTTCCAAGTTGTGAGAGAAGAATGAAGCTCTTCACAGTCGGAAGTGACTCAAGAATTTGAATTACGGTATCGGTTCTATCGATTTTCTCGCCAGCAAACGTATAGCCGTTTGCCGCAATCAGGACGGTTGGCTCAATTTGACGAAACCGGTCGAGCACCCCAGCGGCGCCCATTTCGATCGAACATGCTGACCAAATTGCTCCGATACTAGCGCAGCCAAGAAACGCGGTGATGGCTTGAGGTGTATTTGAAACCAAAGCACAAACTCGATCTCCCGGTTTTACTCCGAGTGAACGAAGATATGTTGCAAAAGCCCCAACCTGTCGCTCCAGCTCTGGCCAGGATGTCTCTTGAGGGCTATCCATGTTTTCATTTTGGAAGACAATTGCAGGGTGACCGGCTTCGTGATTTTCGTTTGCATACTTGAACATGCGCTGAACGTAATTCGCTTGCGCGCCCGGGAACCACTTGGCCTTCAGCATTTCCTGGTTTTCCAGCACGGTTCGGTAGGGAGTCGGAGATTCCATATCGAAATACTTCCAAACGGACTCCCAGAAGTCGGCGACGTTGTGTGCAGACCAAGACCACAGTTCTTCATAGCTACTGAACTGAAGTCCCTTTTTCTTTAGAAGCCAATTTTCGAATTCAGCGATCTGGGCGTTGGTGGACGCCATGGCTACATCCTTCGTCAAAAAACTTAATTCAGCGTGTGCACAACTTGATCGATGGGAAGCCGAAATTGCGGACCCCAAGTGCCGCGGTCGGCTTCATGCCCAACGGCAATAACCATGACGATGTTTGCGGATCTTTTTAGTTTAAGAAGCTTGCGGAGGCGCCGATCGTCATAGCCCTCCATCGGGCAAACGGCACCACCTTGTGCAACGATCGCGAGCATAAAGTTTTCGCTCGCGAGAGCTGCGGATTTGATTCCGACTTCTTCGATGTCTCTTCGGGTGTAGGGGCCGC
>JAXMMN010000374.1:0-2004 GCA_034366485.1 Bdellovibrionales bacterium | reverse complement strand
CTGCAAGCTTAGCAAGCAAACGAGGCCGCTGAGAATAATGGCAGGTGTGGCAATCGAGACCATGCTGAGGCCAGAGGCTCGAAGGGCAACGATTTCAGAGTCCGCACTCAGGCGCCCGTAGGTAAGAATCACGGTAAAAATCAGGCTCATCGGAAACAAGATCGCAAGGAAGCTTGTGGATAGGTAACCCATCATTTCAAGCACGGTGGAAAGCTTAACACCATGAATGAGAACAAATTCCGTTAAGCGCAAAGCTTGAAACATCAGAAGAATAAAAACGAAGACAATGACCCCGAGAAAAAACGTCGGGATCATTTCTGCTAAGACGTATCGGACAAGAAGTCTCGATCTCATTCTAGATGACGAACTGACCGACGTTTTCAGGCGCCTTGATCGCAGCGCGAACGCGCATTGCCATCAGGATCATTGGCTCCCAGTGCTTGAGGTTCAACTGAGAAGCCGCATCGCACTTCGCTTTCATTGGCTCTGGGTGAGACTCAATGAAAAGCGCATCGCAGCCAGCCGCAACGGCTGCCATCGTCAAATGGGGAACGAAACGAGGTTCACCGCCCGCAGGATCAGAGGAAGAGATTCCGTAAAGGCGGACGACGTGAGTCGCATCGAAGCAAACGGGCGCACCAAGTTCCTGCATGACTGGGATCGAGCGCATGTCTGCGACGAGACGGTTGTAACCGAAACATGCTCCGCGTTCTGTAAGAAGAACGTTTTTGTTTCCGACAGAATGCATTTTTGAAACCGCACCGGCCATATTTTCTGGCGCGTTGAACTGACCTTTTTTAATGTTCACAGGCTTGCCCGTGCGACCGCAGGCCAAAATCAAGGATGTCTGTTGGCACATGTAAGCAGGGATTTGCAGAACGTCGACGGCTTCTGCGACTTTTTCTACGTCCTCTTGGCGGTGTATGTCGGTCAAAACCGGAATTCCGAATTCCTTGCGGACGTCGGCGAGAACTTTCAGACCTTCATCGGCCATCGGGCCGGTCCAATTCTTTTCAGATCCGCGGTTGTCCTTTTCGTAGGAACTTTTAAAGATCAGCGGCATGCCTGTCTTTTGCGAGAGCTCCGTTAAAGCGCGCGCCGTGTTCATGATCATTTCTCGGCTGTCGATCACGCAAGGACCAGAGATGATCGAGAGACCGTGACCTTGGCCAATGCGAATTTTTGTGCGACCGGCTTCAACAACGAATTCGCGAGGTGGGAGAGTGGTTGTTTCTGTTCTCGTTTTCATCTCTGTTTTTGTTTCTTTAGTTGGTTCAGCCATGTTTCTCTCGTTCTTGGCTTAAATTTTTTCAAGCCGGTAGGGTTTGTACTCGCCGATTCGATGTCCTGTCAGTCGTTCTAAGACATCGCTGGCGAAAAGGTTTAAATCTTTAAGCGACCATTCTGAGAGGTTTAACTTTGGGTCAAACTTCCAGTCCTGGGACTGCACGAGGTCCGCCATAATTGCCGGATGCGTGTCAGTGAATGGCCGCAAGCCATACTGGCGAGCATACTCAAAATTGTCGAATTCGTGATCCCTTTTGTTGCCATGCCACCATCGGTTAAGAAGTTTACTCTTTTGTCCCATCATTTTCGGTGGTTTTACCCAGCCATAGTGGAAAATTCGCGCTCCGGCCGGTATAACGCGAGGTTTTACAAGGCCACTGGAACCAGCACCGGGTTGCCGAATTCGAAATCCTTGCGCGTCATTGTGGCTTTGAATCCCGCTCGATTTTCTGACAATACGAACTTCTTTGCGATACCAGCGTCTGGATGTCGCGATCGTGGAGTAGCTGCCATAAAAGTGAATGTAGTCAAACAGAAGGCCCTCGATCTCGGGTTTCGTGTTTGCGAGCGCGACGGCTTGTTGGATCGCCGGCAGATCGCGTTCGTGCAAAACCTCGTCTGCCTGCAAGTAAAAGCACCAGTCGTTCACGCATTTTGCCAGCGCCTCGTTGGTTTTTTCGCTTAGGATCAGTCCGCCTTTGGTTTTTCCTGTGTCCC
>JAXMMN010000373.1:0-9584 GCA_034366485.1 Bdellovibrionales bacterium | reverse complement strand
GGCGCTTTACTTGCGCCTTGTTCACTTCGATCCCTCGCACGCAGTGCTCTTCAAACGACAAACAGGCATCACCCAAAAGGCGAATCGAATTTAAAACATTGAACACGATGAGCGGCTTAAAAACATTGAGTTCAAAGTGTCCGTTCATTCCGCCAACGGCCACGGCCATATCGTTACCGACTACTTGCGCACAGACCATCGTCATCGCTTCGCTCTGGGTCGGGTTCACTTTACCCGGCATAATCGAAGAGCCGGGTTCGTTGGCTGGAAGATTTAGTTCGCCAATTCCCGATCGCGGTCCCGAGCCAAGGAGCCGAATGTCGTTGGCGATTTTCATCAACGCACATGCCGCCGTTTTAAGCGATCCAGAGAGCTGAACCAAGGGATCGTGTGAAGCCAACGCTGCAAACTTATTCGGTGCTGTTACGAACGGGAGATTCGTCTCTTTCGCGATTCGTGCCGCAGACTTCACTGCAAAATCAGGATGAGTATTGAGCCCCGTCCCGACCGCTGTTCCGCCAAGAGCCAATTCGTAAATATGCCCAAGATCTCGTTCAAATCGGGCAAGACATTGATCAAGCTGCGTGACGTAGCCAGAAAACTCTTGGCCAAGAGTCAACGGTGTCGCATCCATGAGATGCGTACGACCAATTTTCACGATGGATTTATATTCTTCGGCCTTTTTGTTTAAGCCCTGACGAAGTGTTTTAAATGCCGGCAACAAGTGACCATTGACTCGTTCGGCGACAGCGATGTGCATGGCAGTCGGAAAAGTGTCATTCGAGCTTTGCGCTTTGTTGACGTCGTCATTTGGGTGAACACCTTTGGTTCCGCGCACTCCACCAAGTATTTCAATCGCACGGTTGGCGATAACCTCGTTGGTGTTCATATTGGTTTGAGTGCCAGATCCAGTTTGCCAAACGACCAATGGAAATTCTTGATCCAACTTTCCAGAAATGACTTCGTCGGCGGCCTTCACGATAGCATCGCCTTTTTCTTTCGCCAAAAGTCCTAGCTCCATGTTGACCATGGCCGCCGCTTTCTTTAGCACCCCTAAGGCGCGAATCATTTCGCGCGGAAATCGATCGCCACCTATTTTGAAATGTTCCAATGAGCGCTGAGTTTGCGCGCCCCAGAGGCTTGCTGCTGGAACTTTGATATCGCCCATCGAGTCTTTTTCAAGTCGAAATTCGCCTGTGCCCATAACTCTCCCGTGAAGAAATCTGGGCTCAAACTATTGAAAATTGCCGCGATTGTCATCTAGGGCGATCGCACAAGGTGCGTCACGCTGGCTTGAGCTGTGGGGTAAATGACCATTTCCTGGATATTGACATGGCTGGGTCGAGACAAGGACCAAGAGATACACTCTGCCACATCCTCAGGAGTCAGCGCCTGATAGCCTTCGTATTCGCGTCTTGCGCGCTCGGCATCTTGATAGCGCACGAGTGAAAACTCAGTTGCCACTTTACCAGGCTCAATATTGGTCACACGGACTCCCGTGCCTTGCAGATCCAGACGCAAACCCTCGGTCAAGGAGCGAACGGCCGCCTTTGTCGCACAGTAGACTCCGCCCCCTGGGTAGGTCCAAATTCCCGCGACGGAACCAAGATTGACGATGTGTCCGCGGTTCTGTTTCAAAAAATCAATCGCTCCGCGGGTCATGTAAAGCAGGCCCATCACGTTTGTCTCAAGCATGAGGTCCCAGTCATCCACGTCAGCTTTGTCCATAGGGTCAACGCCGCTCGCAAGACCAGCGTTGTTAACCAACACCGTTAAACTCTTAAACTGCGGCTGAAGGTCAGGTCTTTTAAAAAACTCTGCAACGGCAGCCTTGTCCGTGACATCCAATTCAACAGCGAAGACATCTTCAGCGTTAAGGGCTTCACATTCGGATTTCAATTTTTCCAAGCGATCTTTGCGGCGGGCACAGAGAATGAGACTATAGCCCTCATTGGCCAATCGAAGTGCTGTCGCAAAACCTATTCCTGCGCTTGCTCCAGTAATCAATGCGACGTTTTGTTTTGCCATCTTGTACTTCCTAACGAACGACGAACGTGACTTCGTCCACTGTTTGATTTTTTCCGCTTCCCACCTTTGGCCCGCGAAGTTCGATTTTGTGTCGTCCTTTTTTTGGCATCCAGAACCGCGTTTCCGCAGCTGATCCCAGCTTGAGGCCATTGACGTAAAAATTCATGTCCTGACTTGCACCTTCGGCCCGCAGCGGAACGAGCTGCGATTCTTTCGGAATGTCTGGATCAAGTCCAATCAACATGTCTTTTACTGGGTATTGAATTCTCGCAATGGATCGCTTCACAAGCGGTCGCTCGGGAGTTTGATAGAACATTCGCGGATCTTCTGGAAGTCGTTCCTTATGAAGTGCCAACATCAAGCTCCGCCACAATGGTGCCGCACCAGAAATTCCACTCACATTCCACATTGGATCGCCATTGAAGTTTCCAACCCAAACAGCAACTGTGTACTCGCTGGTATAACCGACACACCAATTGTCGCGCATGTCCTTACTCGTGCCGGTTTTAACAGCGGCTGGAAACGGCAGTTGCAGCAACGAATGAATTCCAAAAGTGAAGCGTCGGTTCTCTGGCACCGAGAGACTTTCAAAAAGCTTTCTCTTTGTCATCTCCGAGTAAACCGTGGACCCACTGTACAACGAAAAATGGCGATAGCCGGTAGCAAGCTCCCAAAGCGTCGCGTCCACGGTGCCAAGTGCTAAACTTGGTCCATACATTTCCTCATCCATCAGCTTTTCAAAGCCCAATAACTTCAATCGCTCGACCACCCGCCGTTCACCGACAAGATCGAGCGTGCGGACAGCTGGAACGTTAAGACTTGAGGCCAGCGCTTCGGCTGTTCCGACCGCTCCACGAAACTGGTAATCGTAATTTCTAGGTTGGTACACTTGACCGCTGCCAACCGCCACGTTTTCGGGCGAATCCATCAAGAGAGTCGACGTCGTCAGCACATCAAGTTCAAACGCCTCGGCGTAGACAAATGGCTTTATTGTGGATCCCAGTTGTCGACGACTTTGAATGCCGTCCACTTGAACGGCTGTGGAAGCATCAGGGCCACCGTTTGCGACATAAGCAAGCGGTTTTCCCGTGCGAGTCTCAAGCACAAGAACCGCACCATCGCCAACGTTCTGATGGCGAAGTTCGTTCAGTTGCTCTTGCAACAAGGCCATTGCCAACTTTTGCGTGCGAAGATCGAGCGTAGTTTCAATCACGGAAGAAGATCGCTCGACGGATGCCAGGGACTTAAAGTGCTTTGCCATAAAACGATCCGAAACAACCGGAACAAGTTTCCGCTCACGGACGATTCGAAGTGGACGATCCAACGATTCATCCAAAAGTAGTTGTACGTCTTGGCAGTGTTCAACACTCAGCATGGCACACGCGCGTCGCCCGACTTTCGGTTTGGGTGCGTTTGGGGATCGAATCAAAGAAACAAGAATCGCGGATTCCGCAAGATTCAGCGCCAGAGGCGACTTCGAAAAAAAGCCGTGGCTAGCAGCCTTCAGTCCTACCACCTCGCCGCGAAATGACACTCGATTGAGATAAGCTTCTAAAATTTCTTTCTTTGACCACTTCAATTCAAGCGCTGTCGCACTTGCGACTTGAGATAGTTTTTTGACGACACGCAGGCTGGAGAAGCGAGACATGAGAGGTGATTCCGAGGTCGGTGGAGATCCTGCACCTACCGTTTTAACCAACTGCATGGTAATGGTACTTGCACCGCGATTGAATTCACCTTTTGCGCCAGACCACGCGGCCGACATCAACGCAAGCGGATCAACTCCCAAATGACGATGGAACCTTCTGTCTTCCGCCAAAATCAAAAGTTCAAGAAATCCGTTTGATACTTCGTCAAGTTTGACCCAATCGAGACTTCGCTGCTCTTGTCCCGTACGTATGGATTCCAGTGGCTCGCCATTTCGATCGACAAGCCATTGATCCGACGGCCTATGCGCCGCACGAACCGTTTCAAAATCTGGAAGTGCCGAGTAGCGAACAGCGACGTTCGCTACAAACAACACCAAGATCCCAGTGAATAAAATGATAAGTCCGACCTTGAACGGCCTTAAGGCCCCTCTTTGACGAAGGGGCTTACGACTTTCGAGGTCAGAAAAATCAAGGTGTAATGGACCAGTCTGCAATTGGTGCCTCGCCAAAGTTTTCGGGTGAATACATTGCTTCAACTCGCGTCGGTGGAAGCTTGAAGCTTCCACTTGAGTTCAATCGAATTCGGTAGGTCGTCTTGTAGGTGCCTTTTAGGACATAGCCTGCGTAACTTGTAAAATGGCTCATCGATTTTTCTTCAAAATCAAACGGCCATGCCAGAGTCTCGCCCGCTTTCGGTCGGCCCTTCGGCGCACGACTCAAGATCATCGAATTCCCATCGAGACTTGTGCCAAGATGACTTGCGCCCGCCGGAATTGGATCGCGAACAACAACCCAAGGATGGTCATACTTTGCCATCACTTTGATTTCGACTTCCGCTACGTCACCGTTCTTCCAAACGACGGGGCCTTTCGTCTGCAATTCTCCAGTCGGCAAAACTTTTGAAACCTTACGCGACACTTGGTAACCAAGATCGAGTGGACCTTTCAAAGGAATGGCTGATTTTGTCTGAAGAAGAACCCACGGCTTTCCTTGCCCCGTGTGCTGAATTCCAAATTTGACAGGCGCGGCGTGACTGCCCTCCGGCCACTTAAGCACCGCTTTGTCGCCGCTTGGTGATTTCGCCCAATCCACTTTCCAGTTCACCGCTGGATTACCGCCAGGTGCACTGAAGGACGTGAGACCAAGAACTTTGTCTTTTTCAAACTTCGCTGCGAAATTACGAAGATTCGCGACTCCCCAGGCGTTGGCCATTGTCGAATCCCAAATACCCTTTTTTTGCCTCGCTTGAATTCCGCGAGCCATACGACCGACATCTGCGGTCCAG
Source organism: Bdellovibrionales bacterium (assembly GCA_034366485.1). Taxonomy (GTDB): domain Bacteria; phylum Bdellovibrionota; class Bdellovibrionia; order Bdellovibrionales; family JAMPXM01. Next base: position 4,622 of record JAXMMN010000373.1, on the reverse strand, counting down.
CCTTTGGCCCCAATCACCCAGCTGAAGAGTGCTTGAGCTTCGTGATCGGCGGACGAAAATAAAATCCACTGAGCTTCCCAATTGAGCGGGTTTTGCAAATTGACCAACGAGCCCTGGTAATTCACTCGCGCCCGCAAAATTTGATCAATTTGTTTTAACAGCGCTTCACGATTTGGAAACTCGCCTTCACGATCGGCAAGGCCTGCAAGAGCCGTCACGGCGACGGTCGTCCAAAGATTCGGCGTGATCGACATTGAATTCAAGTCTTGCGGTTGAAATCTTCCCCACTGGGAGAGAGCATCGATCACAAGAATCCGTGCTTGATCTCGGTAGGCCGTTGACGCGTACTCATCCCACCAGTTTGAACAAACCGCATTTCCATTCAGCCATTTTCCAAGCCCCGCCAGGATTTGGTCGAGTGTTGCCTTAGGAATTTCGAGGCCAGACGCTTTGGCAAGCGTCAAAACATATCGACTGAGCTGCGGAGAACCGCACTGCGAGCTCGGGAAAAACTTAAGCAGTCCATTCCCATCTAAATAAGTGGGCAAATCATCAATGACTTTTTGAACCTCACTCTTGTCGTCTTGAACAACGCCCTTAGAAAACTTTTGCTCAAGACAGGTATACGGGTATTCCTCCATATAGGACCGCACACCTAGCAGACTAGATAAAAGCGTGCTTTGCGCATCAACCGAAATCCCACCGCGATCTTTGATCGCATCTTTGGGCTGCTGAAGAGGTATGGAGTACGGTTTATCGACCTGAATCAAAGTCGCCTGAAGAACTCGGGCCGGGACGGCTTCCTGAACAGTCGTTTTAATTTTTAAGCGATCTGTAAAACCACTCTGCGAGTCCTTTGCGGATACTTCGTATTCAATTTGCTTGAAACCTGCCGGTACGTTGGTGCCAACGACGAGCGTTTTGGCTTCGCTTGGTCGCAATTCCACTGGCTGAAGCTTCGGCAAGCTTGGAAGTGCCTGGCTCGTCACCTGGATTTCGACTTTCATCGGTTTCTCTGTCGTGTTTCTCACTGTCAACGCATTCTGAATTTGGTCACCTTCGCGCACGACCGGCGCGAAACCAGAATACAAAATCAAATCTTTCGTACTTTGAATCAACGACGAACCGGAACCGAAATGCTGTGCACCAGAATGTGCAATCGCATGAATTCTAAAACTCGTCATCGAGTCATTCAAAGTAAACTCGAGATTCGCTTCGCCATTGGCATCAAGCTTCAGCCGAGGAATCCACGTCAGTAGCGGATCAAAAAGTTCGCGATTCTCTAAGCCGGCTCCGCCGCCGCCACCTGGCGGCCGCGCCTTAGAACCGAAGTGCCGTTTACCGATGACCTGATTTTGGCTCGACGCCGTCGAGACCGACCAAGGACGTTCGCCCATCATCGCCGTCAAAAGCTCGACACTCCAATTTTTTCTCAAGAGAGAAAGCGCCTCATCAACCACGGCAATTGCAACTTCACCGTCTGCCATCGGCATTCCATCCGTGCGTTGCACCTTGATCTTGGTCGTCACTTTTTCTCGAGTGCGATAGCGCTTTTTCTGTGGCACCACAGAAACTTTCAATTCGTGGCCGCTCCACCCGACCTTGATTTTTGCTACGCCCATTTTTATAGCGGGCCGACCGAGATCTAAGAGCGCCGTTGGCTTTGGCTCGCCCACACGACCGCGCACGGCAAGAGCACTGACGAAGACATTTGGAGCAAAGTTGTTTTTCAGCGGAACATCGATGACCGGGTTTTCGCGTTTGAGATCTGTCACAAACGCGTCCAAAATTCCTTCTCGCTCGACCGTCACTAATACCTTGGACTGCGGGAAAGGCGACCGCAATACAAACCGGGCCGTATCTGCTGGCTTATAGGACGTCTTTTCTGGAATCAAATCGACGCGATCGCTGTCAGAAGGCGTCCACCAAGAAAAGTCCCCATCCTCATAAACACTCATGCCGACGCTAGCAAAAGTTTGTCGACCAGTTTTATCGATCGCACGTGCCTGAAGAGTGACCGAGCCCGATGGAAGCTTCTCGGCATTACATGTGAATTCACCTTTGGCGTTCGACTGACCTTTACAAACCACTCCCAACGCCGTCGTCTTTTGGCTCGAATCGTAAGAATAGAAACCACCGACAATTCGCTTTCGGTGAGAAATGTACTCTTGACGATACGCCTCGACGACCCAATTTGCCCCTGCGACTGGTTTCCCTTGCGGAGTGATGAGAATTCCACCGACTGAAACTTTACCGGCTTTAGCGAGCCACGATTCGGACTTTAACCCCACCACGATTTCACTTGGAAAGATTCGAACTTGGCTGCGGCCCGTTTTGACCTCGCCGTTTGGATCTCGGTATTCCATTTCAACCATCAGCGCACGCACAGTCGAAATGTCCGGCAGCCCAGTCAAAGTCAATTTTGTGCCGCCATTTGGACCAAGCTTCGCTTTTTGGTTAGAAACGAATGATAGATCAGCTTCAACCTCTCCCGATTGTTCGCCGCGTGCACCAACTGTCACCGGGCGAGAAAAAAACGTGTATTCCGAAGAACCTGGAAACTCCGGCGCAAAGCTATCTTGAACGATCGCCGAACGCACCACGACCGGCAGGTCAACCGCTGGCCCACCAGATAGGTAGTTGGCCGACAAGTCGACATTCACTGATTTTGGTCGAACTAAGTTTGCACCTTGTACTTTGACTGTGCTTTCCATGAGCGGAAGACGGTATTCCTCCACAACAAAATTACCAACGCTGACGCCACCGTAGAGGTACTCGTAATCGCCCTCTTGTTCTCCCGTCGGTTTTTTTGCTTCTGTCGCCGAGAGCGAGATTTCGTAGAACCCGAGATTTGCTCCTTTGGGTATCTGAAATTCACCAATGGCAGAACTCGACTTGGCATCAAACTGAAATGGAAGTGAATAGACTTTTCCGGATCCATTGTGCCGAATGATAATTCGCTTCGCCGCACGAGCCGCGGGATACATTGCAAATCCGTTGCCGATGCGATCACGAAGAAAAATTTTGAAGTGTAAAGTTTCGCCCGTTTGTATGACAGATCGGTCCAAAACAGCGTGGGCCGATAGCGGCCCCCACGGGGCTTGAACGTATTCACTCTGCAAATTGTAACGATACTCTTCGATGCCTTTCTTCCAATTGCTTGAAACGAACGACACATCGTCACCTAACTTGGCGAACGCAAACACTTCGCACGCCTCACCCCAGCGTTCCGAATCATTCCATTCACATGGATAATTCACAACACCGCGATAGATTCCCTGCTGATCAGTTTTTCCAGTAGAAAGTACTTTCCCTTCGCCATCGGTGATCGAAACTTCTGCGCCGGGAACAACTTGCGCGCGATCGAGAGTGGTGACCCAAACAACCGAACTCTCGCGACCCTTTTTCAAGTGAACTGACAAATTCGTCACAAGTGCAGCTGAGGCCACAAACATTGGTGGGCCATCCAAAAGTGCTGTGCCAAGCTTGGGACTTTGTATTTCAACAACGTGAAATCCTGGCTCCTTCAACGGAATTCCAATCAATTCAAAGTCGCGCTCACCGCCGGGCTTTGGAATTTGAAAGGCCGAGCCTTTTTTCCCTTCGATCAAAGGCATCGATCGGCTGACTCGGCCTTCGCCATATCCATAGTCTTTTGTTTTTACATCTCGATAGAATTGAATGATCTCAGCGGGCGTCGCTTTGGAATTCAAAACCATCGACTTGGCCGGCATCGAATGCTTTTTCGACGCCAAGATTTTTTCGACATTGCGAACGCTCACCGGAAGCATTGGTTCGGCGTTTCGTTCGAGAATTCCAAACGGTGCCGCAAATTTGACAAGCGGCGAGAACTCATCAGTCTTCACGATCAGAGGGAACTTTGATTGATTAACCAAGGTGCGGCCAAGCTCATCCTTTAAACTTGGCGGCAACGTCAGTTTAAATTCCGAAAGTTCAGGAAACGGCGCTTTGAAGGTCAAAGATCCAAGCGACGGCGATACGTCGCTGCGCCCGCTTTTTTTCGCTTCTTCGGAAAACTCATAGGGCTTCCACGTCTGCCCTTTGGGGCCTTGAAGCTTTACGGACTGCAGTGCCTTGCGGTCGACCTGGCTATTGAACTCAAGGCGTGCATCCAAGATGGGATTACACGGACGATCCGGGTTCACTCGCTCGCAGCTGAACGTCGCCTGAAATGGTGCCATGACGTTGAATTCAAACTTCTGAGGCTCAGCGACTGGAATTTTCGATTCCGATTGAATCTGCTTGGTCCAATGAAAAGCAATCTTCGAACTTTCAGGAAAACGAGTGGCCCCTGTCAGCACGACAAATCGACTGAACTCCTTGAGCGTCCCGATGGTTGCATTTGATTTTAGCAACGGTCGATAAGAGGCCCAGGGCCAGTTTGTCTCGACAACGACGCGGAGGACTTTCTCTCGGTCTGGACCGGTGATGATCTTAGCTGGAATGCGGCTGACGATCGATTTGTTCGATTCAAAGAAGGCGTGCTCTTCGATGGACTTTAAATCCATCGCGCCATCCGTTTCGATCACGATGTATTGACCGGGCTCGATGTCGCCGTAACGAGGCGCAATTTGAAGAATCGCGGGGCCGCCCGTGGTGAA
>JAXMMN010000372.1:0-3432 GCA_034366485.1 Bdellovibrionales bacterium | reverse complement strand
GCGGCCCGCTAAAATCGTTTCGGGGCTCTTGACGTTTTCAAGAGATTCGCGTTCCGACATTTTACAGCCAGTCAGTTTGAAGCGTCTTTTAGACGACTCGCTTTTGTTTTCTATCGAACGCTTTAAGAAGAACGACATTCTGCTGGAAGTCAGTGAAGTCCCCGACATTCAAGTGCGCGGCAATTCGAACGAGCTAAGCCAAGTGCTGATCAACTTGATCAACAACGCTCACGATGCGGTTCGAAATGAAAAAGTAAAAAAGGTGAGCATTGATTTTGAACTTCGCCTACAGCCGGGTCAGACGACAAACGGCTTAGTTGCGATCTCTGTCACTGACTCTGGGCCGGGCGTCCCGGCGCAGATTCGATCTAAAATCATGCAGCCGTTTTTTACGACCAAGGACGTCGGAAAAGGGACGGGGCTTGGCCTCAGTATTTCTAAAGGGATCGCGGAACGGCATGGTGGCCGCCTTTATCTTGATCCGAACTCAGTTCGCGGTGCGCGATTTGTTCTGGAAGTCCCACTTGGTGGGGTGGCCCAGAAGCCCCACCCTCAGGCGGCTTAGTTTTACTTTCTTCCAGTGACCATAACTGGCCAGCCGAATGCTGGCTTTGACGAAGATTGGCCCACGGGTCACGCATAATCGACCATGCCGAAGTCTCCGCCCAGTCTGTCTTGGACTTGAATATGCACATCATGGTCGTCATGAAAAAGCTCAATTCGGCCTTCGTTTTGTCTTTATTGCTTCTCGCCACGGGGCCCGCATCGGCGGCGACTTATCGTCTTGAACTCAAGTCAGGATCTACGGTTCTTCAGGCGAAGAACTTTGAGTTCTCCAAAGGCTTGGCCTCAAAAGGGACGGGCTTCCAGCATCCGCATTCGGCGGGTGTGACGAATAGCAATTTGGCAATTGAAATTGGCGACGCTGTTTCAGCGTGCGGAACCTATCTTCAAGTCAAAAGAAAGTATGAGCCTAAAAAGGGTACGTTTGATGTCGTTGGAGCAATGGTAACGCTGGTTGAGAAATCGACGATTCAATCTGGAAAGATGAATGCACAAACTTCTGATTCTGACAAAATCGAAAAGAAAAACGATGCGGTTTCCGTTAAAAATTCCGGACTTGATCGGACTTGCACACTGGCAGTGGTGAAATGAAACGACTCATCGAGCTTTCGAAAATTAGCCTGTTAAGCATCGGCCTGGTTTGTTCCAACCTATTTTTGTCGACAGTGTCCTTCGCGGCTCCCGTCGGCGGCTTGAATTCAATCAAGATAAAAATGCGAGACGCTGACTTTCAAAATGTGGTGGTCGGGCGCGGGAAAAAAGTCGAGGCCCAAGCCGAGATCTCGTTTAATGGCGGGCCCTATCAAAAAAGTGAAGTGGAGTCTCGCGGACAGAGTTGTTTGACTGTGGCCAAGCGTCCTTGTTTGGGAATCAAAACAGAAAATAAAATTCAGTTTCAAGGCGTGAATGGCCTCGAAGGTAAGACCTTTAATCTTGCTAGCATGTGGCAGGATCGTGGTTTTGTGTCCAGCCGGCTTGGATTTGATATGTTTCGCGCATTGGGCATCTTCGATCTGAAATCAGAGTATGTCGTGGTGTGGATCAATGAACTGCCTTACGGACTGTACCTGGCAACAGAAAAGCCTAAGAAGGCAATCGCCAGAATTACGGATGACGCGTGGATCGGTCGACGCGGTTACAAAACGCGACTGGAAACTGTCGAACAGTCTAAATCGATTTCTGAAAAATCTGCGGTCGCCCAGTTTCGATCGCTCTACAAAGATGTTTCACTCCTTTCCGGTGAGGCTCTTCGTGTCAATCTTGAATCAAAAATCAATCTCAAGCGCTACATGCAATGGCTCATCGTCAATTCGGTGATGCTCAATGGCGATTATGCCGACGAAGTATTTTTTTATATCGACGGAAAAGATCCGAAGCGTCGGTTTGAAATAATGCCGTGGGACTTTGATGACCTCTTCAAAGAACCTCATGCGGGGCCAGAAAATCTGGCTCGCGCTGATTCGATCAACACGGGAATTCTGTATGGTTTCGAAAATCCGCTGGATGTGAAAATTGCCGATGATCCGGTTTTGTCTCGCATGTTGCGATCCGAGGCGCGGGAAATTCTTTCGAAAATCAGCCCCTCGCTGGTTGAACGTGTCGTTGGTCAGATTCAACGAGATCTCGTTTCCTACGCCCGCGAGCCAGAAGTTTTGAACTGTGGATTAAGAGATTCCTACCGGAAGCCGTACACGGAGAAATTCTTTATAGAGACCTCAGATCGGCGGCAGGCAGCGATTTTAAAGCGCGTGGAAGTGCTTAAAACCCGCGCTCAAGGCCTGGATTAGACGCCTGTTTTTAGCGCAGGTCGCTCGACGACAAGAGTCATCGGTCGTGAAATGTTTGACCCAGAACCATTGCAGCTTGGTAGGAATCTAAGAATGCTTATCGAGAGTGACGTGATGACGAAAAAGACTCTTTCGCCCCCGCAATCCGTGAAACCAACTGCTGCCGGCGAGGCGGCCATTGGGATTTCGTCGAATGCAATTGCGTCGGTGGTGGTGACGATCGATGGGCCCGCAGCGAGCGGAAAATCGTCCGTGTCGCGAGAGCTTGCAAAGAAACATGGCTGGGCCTGGGTATCGACGGGCACGTTCTATCGTGGGATTGCCTGGGCCGCGAATTTCGCAGGGCTCAATTTGGACGACGAAAAGTCGATGGTTGAACTCGTGAAGTCGGATCGCTGGTCGGTCAAACTGACAGCTGAGCAAACCCTCTTTATTTTTGAAGGTATCGACCGCACCGAAGACATCGGCAAAGAGTCCGTTGGTGCCTTGGCTTCCAAGATTTCGTCTTATCCGCTGGTTCGCTTGGCGCTTCTTCAGGCCCAGCGAGACTGTGTGATCGGCGTCCCAGGGCTGATTGCTGAAGGCCGCGACTGCGGTTCGGTGGTGTTTCCTGGCGCTCAGGTCAAAGTTTTCCTCACCGCCCGTGCCGAGGACCGCGCTCAGCGCCGAGCCTTGGAAGAGGGTCGGTCTTTGGAATCGATGATTTCTCAACAAACCAAGCGGGATCACCAAGACGCCAGCCGCACGACGGCCCCGATGCGCGCTCCCGATGGATCCCACACGATCGACACCTCCGGACTTTCGCTTTCCGAAGTCGTTAGTGAAATCTCGAATCTCATCAGTCAGTCGGTTGCGACTACGCCCGAGCTCTAGTTCCTTATTCAGCTGCAAGAAGCGGCCAGTGACTAAATCTTGTACGTCCTTTTGCTAGGGTTTTTCTCGATATGGAACGCTACGGTGTCGTTCAATTGTCCGCGTCAAAAGTTTTGTCGTAATTCCATACTTTTTGGATAACCTAATCCCCGCAGGGGGATGAATGAAACTTTCTAGCCGACGTAAGATTGGTATCCTGATCCTGACA
>JAXMMN010000371.1:0-1489 GCA_034366485.1 Bdellovibrionales bacterium | reverse complement strand
TATCGATCAAGGGTGAATTGGAATCTCAAGCTGTTGCGTTTCTTCCGACACTTCACTCGGAAGTCGCGAAAATGGTCATCGGCGAACTTCAACGGCAGCGAGATAATATTCAAAAGATTTCTCGAGACTATGGCGCCTATTTGCGTGTCGCCATGAATCGAATGGCCGTCGCTAAGCTTGGGGTAAAAGAAAAATCAACATTCAATGGAGTTGAGCCAAATCGCTTGCGGGTTGACGTTAACTTTAGACGGGGCGGAATTCAGGTTTCTCCAAGCGGTGGAGACGAAGGATTTTCGACTGGCGCGTCGGCAATTGGGTCAGGAATTTCGCTAGCTGTTGAACACTTTGATCATCATGTCGAACGTGAATTGTTAGCCGGCGGTGTGAATCCGATTCGAATTAAACAGCTCCTTTCAAAGACTTTGTTCGAGCAAATCAACAAAGTCTTAATGATCGGTGGCTTTAAGACCGAAACTGCAAAGCCGTTTGAAGCACTGGCGCTGACCGTTGATCGGGATCTTTCGGCGAGAAGTCGTTTTAATCTGCGCAATCAAATGGATTCGACATTCACCTTTGCTGTTCCTGATTCGATCAGCGTTGCGAAGCCAGCCAACCCAGAGAATGTCGTTTCGACGAATATGCCCAAAGCTTTAACGGTTAGTGTCGGAGGGCAGGCGGACCTGCTGCGAGGTTTAAGTCAGCTTGCGATCGTATTGAAGGACTGGAAGCAGACGGGCTTTGATCAAACATTGGGGCCGATCGTCCTTGCGGACTTTGTTCCCGATCTTCCGCGCGAAGCGGTCGACCAGAAGCTCTTTCCGAAGGACCTGTTTTTTGCTGCTACCATCGGCAACGCTGCGGTGATTTTGCAAAACGTAACGAAGAAATCCTCGACGGTTGGTTTGATAAGTTCTCAAAAACGAATTCGCTGGGCCAACGAGCCGGTCGGCGGCAGTGCTGTTTCGATTTCGGGCAGCGAGAAAATAGATGAGACCAAACCGATCGGACCAGCAGAGCAAGAGACAATGGCCGCGGTTTTTGATTTAGTGAACGGCGAACGAGCGAAGGAAGCCCGCATAGGAGAAATCGCACGTTTTCTTTCGGCTCTGACTTTGTTTCTCAAAGCTGTTGAAGACATCGAAGAGACCAAATCTCCTGTTCTTCGCGGAAACGATGGAAATGGTGTGTCTCCCATTGATCAATTCATGGGCGGACGCTCGGATATCAAGCTCTTGGTGATGGCAATTGCCAACTTCCTTTCGAAGGAGGCCCGCGGACTTGATGGCCTCGTTCGGCCGTTGTACGCGCGCTCTGATTCGGACGTTGTTATTGGCCCGCGCGGCCAGCCACGCCTCCTCGATCAGGCACTCGTGATTCGCGCACTTTTAGATGCGTCGGCAGCGATCTCTGCGAATGTTTATAAAAACGAAGCGATTGATTTGCTAGCGGCAACGAATTCAAATTGGTTTAGACCGGAAAACGCATTTTA
>JAXMMN010000370.1:0-2320 GCA_034366485.1 Bdellovibrionales bacterium | reverse complement strand
TTGAGAAGAAGAATTGGATCTTTATTGTTACGCTTTGATGCTTCTTCAAAAATCTGGCGCGCTTGCTCGTGTTCGCCTTCTCCCTTGAGCGCAAGGGCATAATTGTTGGCGATCGCAGAGTCTTGACGGCCCGAGGACCATGCCTTCTGAAGACGCGGAAGTGCTTTCTTCCAATCTCCACCCTTTGCGTAGTGAGAACCAAGATTCGCGTTTGCCTCGGCATGACTTTCGTCCAGCCGAAGTGCCTTCTTAAAATTCTCAGCCGCAGCAAGCTCATCACCCTCTGACAACATCATTAAACCGTAGTTGTTGAGAATCGAAGCATTTGGCTGACCCTTTTCGATTGCACGGGCCAGCAAAAGTTTAGCAGCGCCAATCTTTTTCTGTCGATAGTTCCACATCGCAAGCGCATTCAGAGCCACGACATCATCGGGATTGGCCACCAGGATTCGCGCAGCCTCGTCTTGAACATTCAAAGTCTTACTTCCTCGAAGAGCTTCCGAGAGACTTGCGTACTTTTGATTTCCGGCGCCGGTAACAGATTCACCGCCCGAACCGCCCTCTTTCCCTGGCTCGACGGGAAGCGGGACAGAGCTTCCTGCTTTCGGGCCTCCGCCCGTCACAACAGGTTCCGGTTTGGGTCCCGACGAGCAAGCAGAAAGAACCGCAACAAAGGCGACGCTAGCCGCAATTTTTAATATCATAATCCCATCCAATCGCCGGCATTGACGTCGACAGCAAGATCACCGGCATCATTGTATTTCGCGTCGTAGGCCGACAACCCGATGCGTGCGGACTTTGTCCATGGACCATAAGTTTCAAACTCCAGCGATCGATCCACCGCAGCCTGATAAGAGGTCTTCGCTTCATTTTTGAATCTCGCGACTTCCACTTGAATCAACTCTCGGTACTTCTTTGCATCTTCACCCGCGAGGCCTGCGGGAGTCGGAATCTTTTCAAACTTTTGGGCGACCAAATCGTAAACTTGGCCGGTGCTCGCGAGCGCCGCAACGATCATTGGGCCGTAATCAAGCCGAATGATTTCTTTCATCGCCTCTAAGTACTTTTTGATTCCAGCTTGAATCTGGGCCGCCGCAGCGCCTTGAGTCTTATCACTGGTACCAAACCGAATCGCAGCGAGATCATTTTTCAGTGGCTGTGCGATTTCAAATCGCGCTTCAGCAAGATACTTGACCGTTGCTTCTCTCGCTAAAGGAGTGCCGTTCTTGTGCATGTACAAGACTGAACTATACCCTTTCATCGATTTCGTGAATGCGCCCGCCTTGCGATCTGTATCCGCAATCAAGAAGGTCGCCTCAATTCGCTTCGCTTCGTCGCGTCCGCCATTGTCGAGATAGAGCTTGTAAAACTGTGCTGCCCGCTTATCGAGCTTTCGACGTCGCCACATCTCTGCTTCTAAGAAATAAGTATCAATTCTATCAGCGCGTTTTGAATACTTTCGGTAGAGCTCGTAGTTCGAACTTGCCTCTTGTGTGTTGCCAAGCCCGTCCCAGATGACTGCGGCGTTAAAGAACCCGTTAATGGCCTTTTGATCTTTCGTGTTGGCGTCTGCATAGGCAGCAAACTGTTTAGCTGCTAAATCCAACTGGCCCGTTTGTTGGTAGATCTTTGCCAGGGCATTGCGAGCGTCATTGTGAAGACCTTTCGTCCGTGGATCTTTTCCCGGTGTGGCAAGAACCAATTGGTAGTTTCTTGCGGCACCAGCCAGTTCTCCAGCTTTTTCATAGCTTGAGGCGGCTTTGAATCTAGCCGCAAGAGCAAGATCTGCGCTCTTCGTGATACCAACAAAGTTCTCAAACTCCTTCGCCGCTTTGGAATGCTCCCCTGTCGACGCAAGCTTTTCGGCCTTGGCATAATTAGCTTTTTCCATCAAGAGCCGAACTTGCTGACCGAACTTTGTTTTCATGATCGCTGGGTTTGCCATGAACTGAGTGCCTTTATCGGCAAAGCCGATCATGTCATCCTTCAGCTTATAGATATCCAGAATCAAGTTACCGGCAATTTCCGCGTTCGCGGACGACGGATCGCTGTAGAGCGTCTTTTCGAAAATTGGAATCGCTTCGTCGAAATAGTTATAGCTGTAGTAGATCACACCAAGTCGTCGCTCGATGTCGCCAACCTTCTCGCCCTTGGGATAAGCGGCGATGTAACGCTGAGCTGAGCGAACAAACTGTTCGACCGCAGGATCGAGCTGGATCTTTTCAAGCGACTTTCCACGACGAGCTTCGATTTCCTGATCGGAAGGCAACGTCTTTTCAAACGCCAAAACGGCATTCAACAACGCTCGTTCCTTGTATTG
>JAXMMN010000369.1:0-4134 GCA_034366485.1 Bdellovibrionales bacterium | reverse complement strand
TATATCAAATGGTCGAAAGCGGTCGCAGAGTGTTTCGCAACAAAGATGCGAACCGTGTCCGTGAGAATCTCGCGGATGAGCAGTGAGGGGTGAGGGGTCGGATTCATTGCGAGTGCAATTTCGAGTTCCCCTTCAAGAACGAGACGAACCAACTCGCGAGAAAGTCCGTGAACAAATTCAAATCCCGAGGTCAGGTCGCGATTGGCTAGGGTGTCTAGAAGCTTCGGAGCAAAGTAGGAAGCGACCGAGGCATGCATGCCAAGTCGCAAGCGCCTTCGCGCATCGTTTTCCGTGATTTCGGTATCCAGCAGTTGCCACTGTTCAAGAATCGGGGTCGCCACTTCGAGAAGTCTTCGCCCCTCGGCGGTTGTTTTTAACCCTTTAGGCGTTCGTTCGAAAAGTGCGACTCCCATCGCTGTCTCAAGTCGCTTAAGCGCATGGCTGAGGCCCGGTTGTGTAACGTGAAGCTCGCTGGCGGCGGCACGCAGCGATTTTAGCCGAGCGATCGTTTGAAAATAGAGGACATCGTGAGGTGAGAGCATCTTTAGGTGATAACTTTAAAGAATAGGCAAAGTAAATAAGATTCAATTTAGTAATTTATCAGCTGCGGTTAGGACCTATCTCAGGAGGTGAGCAGTGGAAAAAATGGAAAACAGTTCTCGACGAGGGTTTTTAAGGAATTCAGCCTTGGCGCTAACGGCACTAACTGGCGCAAGTGTCGTTGCTTCGAATGCGAAAGCAGCGGCGATGTGCTCGGTCACAACGGCTCAGCCGGAAGGTCCGTTCTACCCAGTGGTGAACCAGTTGGACAAAGACACAGATTTGACCACAGTGGCAGGGCGAACGAAACAGGCGCAAGGGAAAGTCGTTTGGGTGCAGGGAACCGTGAGTGATCAAGACTGCACGGCCGTCGGTGGAGTCCTCGTTGAAATCTGGCAAGCTTGTGCGACGGGGAAGTACAATCATCCGAATGATCCCAACACCGCACCATTGGATCCAGACTTTCAATACTGGGGTCGTGCGATCACGGATCAAAGTGGATTCTACCGCTTTAAAACCATTGTGCCTGGCGCATATCCCGCGGGTCGCAACTGGATTCGTCCACCGCATATACATTTCCGAGTGTTGAAGCGTGGGTATCACGAATTGATCACGCAAATGTATTTCGCTGGTGAAGCACACAACCAAACAGATCTCATTCTTCAGGCGCTGCCGAAGGCTGATCAAGAACACGCCATCGTTCAGTTCGTGCAGGGTGCAGAGCCGGAGCCGGTTGGGACCTTTGATTTGCGAATCAAGTCTGTCTCAGTTTGAGAATTCGTGGGGCATTTTGACCGATGCCCCGCGCTCCCGAAGCGTTCGCTTGCTGTTAGTTTTAATGTTTACTGATGGCACCGCTCTCTAAAGTCTATTCAAGAATGACGCGCAGACAGCCGTGGCTTTGGTCGCTTCTGCTGTTGCAGACCTTGTTTTTCGGGCAAGCGTGCGAGCCCGCGTTTCAACCGGCAGCAAGTGATCTACTTCATTCGCAAAGTGGAACTTTTTTGTCGGAAGAGGAAAAGCAAGCCTGTCAGGCGGCACGCTCATTTCAATCAGAGGATCTTCAAAACCTCACTGACCTCGTGAGCTATCTCAATGCTCTACCTCGGCCTCTTCAGCTTCATTGTGTGATCGCCGGTCTTCCGCGTCCTCTGCGCCTCACAGCTGGTGTCAGCAGCGGCAGTGCCCAGCCATCGCCTGGAGCTCGCGATCCGCGCATTATTCTTCAAGTCGGAAGTTTGCTTCTTGGAATTGTTCCCGACGGTCCCGCACGAGGAAGTCTTGAGGTCGGCGCGGTAAAAAGCGGTGACACTGCGGCCCGAGCCGAGTTTCTGTTTCCAATTACCGATGTTGAAATCCAGGAAGCCGCGGGCACTGGTCATATACGTTTCGGCACGGGAACCAGTTGCGGACTATGTCACACTTCAGAAACCGCGGCCTCCAGTGAACCAGTGGGAGGTTCCTTTCAGTCCAAGGTCATTCGCTTCAATGCGGCAGAACGAGTTCCGGTAGCAAATATAAGAACCGAGGCAGAGCTCTGTCGCGGTCAAAGCGACGATAGGTGTTTGCTACTGCGTGCACTTTTTCAGGGCGGGATTCCAATGGATGCCGAGTACTAAGACTATGGGCCGGTCAGGCACAACTGTTTGCCTAATTCACGAACGAAAACTAACGTAAAGTTCGTGAAAAAGGTGGGCCTCTATTTTGGAAAGTTCAACTCGCCGCCAGCGCTGGATGACGATTTTAAAAATCGCGTGGCCTCTGATTATCGCCAACAGCTTTTGGAACTTGCAGCTGACTATCGATCGCGTTTTCCTAGGGCAATACTCAACCGAGTCGCTGGCTGCTGCGATGGCGGTGTCTGGCGTTTTTTGGACGCCTCTTGCTCTCATTCAGCAGACGGCTGCGTACTTGATGACCTTTGTCGCCCAGTACACCGGGGCAAAAGAAAACCACATGATCGGACCTTCCGTCTGGCATGCGATTTACCTCAGTCTCTTTGGTGGCATCATCATGATTCTCACGGCGCCATTTGCCGGTTCGCTATTTGATTTTATTGGTCACGCAGAAAACATTCGGCAGCCTGAGGTGGACTACTATATTTCTTTGTCCTATTCCGCACTTCCCACAGCGCTTGTCGCCGTCGCAAGCAGTTTCTATACGGGTCTTGGACAAACGAAAGTGATCATTCTGATCAACGCGCTTGGACTGGTCGTCAACGCGGTCTTTGACTACCTGCTAATTTTTGGAAATCTGGGTTTCCCTGAAATGGGGATTGCGGGAGCAGGCTATGCAACAACTCTCGCAAACTGGGCGAGCGCGATCTTTGGCTTGGCATTGATCTTTCAGAAAAAATACGACGTCCTCTATTCCGTGCGAAGAGGTTGGCGCCTGAATCGAGACCTATTGTACCGCTACATAAAGTTTGGCGTTCCAAGCGGAATGCAGTGGGCGCTTGAAGGTTTGTCTTTCACAGTCTTCCTCGTGATTTTGGGCCGAGTCGTCAATGGAGACGCTGCACTTGCAAGCAGTGGCATTGTCGTGACTGTTATGATGTTAGCGGTTCTTCCTGCTCTGGGTGTCGCTCAAGCCGTTTCGGTAGAAGTCGGCCGATATCTCGGCGAAAAACGCGCAGATTTGGCAGAGGCCTCTACCTGGGCCGGCCTTCAGGTTTCAGCGATCTATATTTCGGTCGCTGCACTTTCGTTTGTTTCGACAGCATGAATCTCGTGTTCTCATTTGCCCTGAAGGGTGCGGGCGACACTCGGTTTGTGACCCTTCTTGCATTGACGATGCCTTGGCCCTTGATGGTATTGCCAACGTGGATTTTTAGAAATCATCTCGGGGCGGTCTATTGGTCCTGGGCCGCTGCAAGCATCTATATCATTTTGTTGGCCCTGGTCTTCTGGCGCAGATTCGTCGGCGGAAAATGGAAGTCAATGAGTGTCATTCACGGCTAGGTCAGGACTACGCACACGGTGCCAACGACGTTACGCTACTGAGATGATGAAAATCGTTCGTTTCTTATTGGTTCTACTTTTTCCCATTAGCAGTTTTGCTGATGGTATTAGTGTTGATTCAACAACCCTGCAAACGGCTCAATTTGCATTTCTTGTGAAGCTCATCGCGCTTGATTCCGCGAGGCATTTGGCAAAGGTAAAAATCTTAAAGAAATTTGCAAAACCTGAAAGTGTTAAAAACTATCAGCTCGATTCAGTCGCCTGGTCCGAATTGGAAAAGCAACCTGAAGTCGAGTTGCAGATTGTGAGAAGTGCCGAGCCTCGCGCAGGAAAGTGGGTCATAGAGCGTCGCTATTGGGACTCCACACGTGCGGTGAAAGCCGGCAGCCTCTATTTCGCCTTGAACACGCCGTCAGGTTTTGAATGGGTTGAGTATTCCAAAGAGCGCGAAGAAAAGTTTGCACTATTTTATGACGAAGAAAGACGAAATTCAGAACTCAAAAAACGAGACGTTTCGTCGCTAGTCACGCAGATGATGGATCAAGATTTTCGACTTCTCGCAGGCGCGGAACTCGCTGCCAGAAATGAACTCAAGCTTTCCCACTTTTTGAAGCCGGAGCTTCGCGGACACATC
>JAXMMN010000368.1:0-2406 GCA_034366485.1 Bdellovibrionales bacterium | reverse complement strand
CAGAGCCAAAATCAAAGTACCCAGCGAGGGGCCAAGGCGGTGAGCAATCACTTCGGCGTTGTGGACCGCTGCAGATATAGCGACAGCCAAAAACAGTGCGAAAACTGCGGTCGCAAAATTAGAAGTGTTCTGCATAAACATGGCCGCAATAAAAACGGCGACGGCAGAAAACGCGAGGTAATCGTGAAGAGAAAGAAGATTTTTAAAGCGAGTCATTTAAAAACAGTAATTGATGGCATCAGGGGCTGTCACGACTCGAGCGGCGCGCTAGAAGCCATGGACCGGAAGTGCCGGTTTTGCGCCCATAGCTCAGCAAAAAATTCAGTCGCCGGATCCAAGACTGCGATCTGACAAACACCAGTTTGCGTATAAGTTGAATGTGAAACTTCAAATGAAATTGAAAACGAAAATGAAAAGGAAATGATCTGGCAAGCTTCGTGAAGCCTTTTGAGAAATCGAAGACCTCCGGAGTACAAATTGAAAAAGCTAATTCTCGCCTCTATTCTTCCACTACTTCTAGCAGCGCCGATGCAAAGCCAAGCTGAAGCCGGCAAAACCATTGTCTGCGCAACAGAGGCTTTAGGGACCCGGCAATCCCTGCGTGTAGAACTGACTTCAACTGGGACTGTCGTGCGCGTTCTCCAAAATGGAGCAGAACTTCTATTGAGTGAAATCACGTGGACAGAAACTCACGCAAGAATTCTTGGAGTGAGCTTCGACCCCATCGGAGCGACCCAGATCGACCTTCAGCGGAAAGACCTGATTTCACCGACAGCCTCACCCGTTCCTGCAAAGATAGAATTTATGGGTGCTCCGGGGACCGCAACAGAGGCGCGCGACATCAGCTGTTCGGCGGAATAGTCAGCGAAGAAAACCGCCGATGCGATACTCAAGTGTCGGACTAATTCCCATCGTGGCCCATTCTACTTTTTTGTCGTCATTAATCAGAAGGATGGTCGGTGTCGCTTCCACTTTATAAAACGCGCGAGACAAACCCTCTTCGTCAATTGCAATTTCGAAGAGATACTTTTGTTCCCTTGCAAATTGATCAACCGTCTCTGCACTTTCGCCGACCGAAACCGCCAGAACCTGATCCGCTCGAATTCTTCCAGATGATACCAACTTATTGATCCGCCCAAGCTCTACTTTGCAAGGGGGACACCATGTAGCCCAAAAGATGAGAACGTGTTTTCCCACTTTGGGGAGAGAGACCTCTGACCCGTCGACCGCTTTTACGAGGACCGAATGCGCTTCGGTTCCCTTCAGCTGATAATACGACCAGTAAATCGGCCCTTGTTTAATCACCAGTGAGAGAACAAAAAGTGCCAATAGAATATTGACTATGTGTGTACGAACTAGTGCCAGAACGCCAACCAGCGACTTTGGAATACGACCAACGTTTTTCATTTACTTTAAATTACTCTGTCTGTAATCAAAGATAAACTGCCAACTTAGCGGATAATCAAATTGATCAATATTGAACCAAACCCAGAACCAACCGAGCGCGATGCGGACTATCAAAGCGCAGGCCCCAGTTCGGCCGACGAGATCTCATATCTTTTGGGGCGCAATCTCAGGAGGCTGCGAACCAAGCGCGGACACTCTATGGATCGGCTGGCTAAGCTGTCTGGTGTCAGTCGCGCGATGCTCGGTCAAATAGAAACCGGAAAAAGTGTCCCGAGTATAAGCATCCTTTGGAAAATAGCGGGCGCACTCAATGTTCCATTTACTTCGCTGATTTCCGACGGGGGATCTCGCACGACAGTTTTTTTAAAAAAGAAAGATGCAAAAACCCTGGAATCTAGCGACGGGAAATTCAGCTCAAGAGCGCTATTCCCATTTGATGAAGAACGAAAAGTCGAATTCTACGAACTTAGAATTCAACCTAAACATACCGAACCGGCTGACGCACATTCTGCTGGAACTTTCGAGAACCTTTTTGTGGCCAGCGGGTCGGTAGAAATCAGCGTTGAAAACGAAAAGCCCTATCTGCTTGAAGCAGGCGACGCGATTCTGTTTAAAGCAGACGTTCGTCACCACTATAGAAACTTAGGATCTTCTGAAGCCATTCTTTATCTTGTAATGACCTACGCTGAAACGATTCGAAACTAGCAGCCAACCATCATCATGCCATTGCAGTTCATCATCATTGGCTGACCCGCAGACATCATCGAAGTCATGCGCTTACAGAACTCCATGAACATGGCTTTTGACGACTCGTCCATGGGCATCATTTCGCAAGTCATACCTGTCGCCGTCATGGTGCACTTCATTTTTCCCATCATCATCGGCATCATCGACTGCATGCTCATCATGTTGGGCATCATCATGTTTTGCATCATTGGATTCTGCATCATTGGATTTTGCATCATCGGCATCATACCAGCTGCCATCATCGACTGTGGC
>JAXMMN010000367.1:0-15067 GCA_034366485.1 Bdellovibrionales bacterium | reverse complement strand
GTTGTAAAGCGCGACGGCACCAACTGCTGAACCCGTTGCACTGACAAGCGTTTCAAGGAGCCAAGGATTCTGTGAAATCAGTTGGGCATATTTTGATGCTTGCCGTTTGTAGATGGTGGCTTCAGAAAGAGACTGATAACTAGTTGCGGTGGTGATGCTAATGGGACCAGTTTCATCTCCAGTGTAAGCACCGGCCGAAGATGTAAGAAGTGGAATATAAATCGCGGTACGACTGGCAGCTGTCTGTGTGACAAGAACCCGAGCGGTGCTCACTTCAAGTTGACCAGAGGATGTAGTGCCGGCCACGCGCACGCGGTAACGGTTGGAGCCCGGTGTAGGCGTAAAGGTCGAACGAAGTCGTGTGCGATTGGTTGTTGACGCGGGAACGACAACTGTCGCTACGACAGCGTTGCTGCTGTTCACCAATTCGATGTTGCGTCCGAAGGTGTCTTGATTGGTCGCGACAACTTCAAGATCGTAAACTACTGTTCCATCGTAAAAACTGGTATCGAGCGTTGTCAGCGTTCGTTGGAAAGTCGTCACTGTGTCCGCTGAAGAAAGACTTTGATCGACAAGCTCGATCGGGACCTGAATGTTCATGCGGCGGATCGCCGTCGCACTAGCTTCGTTCGAAAACACAGAGAGCACGCCGGAAAATTCGGCGGCGATCACGTAGTAATAGAGCAGGCCATCAGTGATGTTCGAGTCCTGGTAGCTTGTTGTCGCAACGCCATTGGCAATTTTTCCGTAAGGGCCGCCAGCGGTTCGGGAGCGGAACACCGAATACCCGGTTGCTCCACCTACTGCATTCCAGTTCAATTGTTGATAGCTAGGCATAGCTGTAGCAACAAGCCCAGTTGGTACTGCGGCAAGCGACACGGCCACTTCATTTGAAATTGCGGACAAATTGCCTGATTGGTCGCGCGCTGTAACAGTGTAGTAGTAAACGGTCCCTGGGGTCAGGCCTGAATCAAGATAAGTGACGGCGGTCGTTGACGTCACTGCGACGTAGGGCCCACCAGAGACGGTCGAACGGGAGAGGACGTAACCAACAGAATTCGGTGTTGGAATCCAGTCCAACTGAATGGCTGAATTGCTTGTTGCAAACCCAATGAGATTCCTTGGAATTTCAGGAGCTAGTCCAAACGACACATCCGCACTAGGAAGCGAAGTCGCAAAAGCGGTTCCCAAAGCATCTCGCGGAATGAATCGATAGGAATACGTCGTTCCTGCCACGGCCGTATTGTCAGTGAAGCTTGTCGTGCCAAGGCCGCTTGATATCGACGTATAGTTTCCGCGATCCGAAGAGCGCTCGAGATCGTAAGTGCTCGCTCCTGCTACGGCCGTCCATGTGACGTCGATGGATGCCCCGTTGACAATCGCCACAGGACCGTTGGGCGTTAGCAAAGGGATCACTGACACTTCGTTAGATGATGCGGATTCGATGCTTCCGATCACGGCACGGACGATGTAGAAGTACTTAGTTCCGGCAGATAGTGACCCAACAGGATTTTCAAACGTCGATGCCGTTTGCGAAACTTGGGTATACGGTCCACCACTGACCGTAGACTGATAAATTCTGTAGAGAGAAACACCTGGAGACGGACCCCAGCTGAGTTCGATGTCCGTGCCGGTTAGGTTTTCTGTAACTGAAAGGCTGATCGGAGTCCGCGGAGTAATTCCCGGAGTCACACCACTACTGATTGCCGAGGTTTTTGATTCTGTAGGGAAAACCGCAGTCACCCGATAGAAATACAATGTGCCGTTCGAGGCCGTGTTGTCGGTGTAGGCCGGCGAGCCGAGGCCAGTGACCAACGAAGAAAAGCTTAGGCCATCGGTCGAGCGATCGACATCGTAAGTGCTTGCGGCGCCGACAGCTCCCCATGTTAAGGAAACGGAATTGTTTCCTGCGGTCACAGACGGCGCTGATGGCGTGGCGTAGGTATAAGCTGAAATAGAACTTGAGGCAGCGGATTCTAATCCAGCTCTAACAAACGAGTATCGGAAAAAGTGCTGAGTGAGGCCGGCCAGAGCAGTGACGTTGAGACCGATTGAACCTTGTTGGGAAACAAGCGTGTATGGTCCGCCAGCGTTGGAGGCTCGATAAATTTTGTAGCTAGTAGCGCCACTGATCTTAGGCCAATTCAAATTCACACTCGATTGAGTTGTACCAATCACCGTTAACGCATTTGGAATTGTTGAGTTTGAGAGAGTTCCGGAGACTTCGTTTGAAAGTTGACCAACGGTTAAATCTGCGAACTTTGCCTGAACGACATAGAAGTATCCCTGATTGATAACTGCGGTTAGATCGGCATGGCTGGTGGCTGAAGTTGTCGTTAGTAAAGTGTACGGTCCTCCGGAAAAGTTCGAACGATAAACATCATATTCGAGAGCGCCGGAAACCCCTGACCAAGTCACATTGATCTGTGTCGTATTCTGTGTGCTCGATATGGTGATTGGAAATCCATAGCGCAACTGGACTGTATTGCTTGGGGCGGATTCCGAAGTTCCCCATAGGCGAACAACTCGGTAAAAGTTCATTCCCACGTTCGGAGATGGATCGACGTATGAACTCGTATTGGAAGTACCGCTTAAAGTATAAGGTCCGCCGGCATTTGAGCTTCTGTATATGCGGAAGAAATTGAATGCCTCTGGTGCCGTCCAATTCAAAACAGGCTGGCGACTTGTATTAACAGTAACACTGAGGTTCGATGGCCCCCCGGGATTAGTGCCCGGCACGCCGGCTTGTTCGCTGGTACGCCAGCCGACGGCGCCGTCGTTAGGATACTCGGCATAAAGTACATAGAAATAGGCCTGGCCGTTGGAGACTGTCGAGTCGACATAGCTAGTTGAGGTAATTGTATTGTCGAGAAGCGAGTAGGGTCCGTTGGATACCGTCGAACGGTAGAGATGATAGCGGATGGAGTTGTTCACGGCGGTCCACGTGACATTGACCAGGCCGTTACCTGGATCGACTCGGATTGTGCCGGCGCCGTCATTGACGAAAACGACTTTGTTCGATTCGCCGGATTGAAGTGGTCCCCAATTGGCGACGATTGAATAGTAGTTGTAGTCGGCTTGTCCTCCGCCGTTGATGTCGTTAGCAGGGTTGCAATCTACCCAAGAAGTTGAGGTGGTAGAAAAAATCGGCGTTCCGCTAGATGAATTGGTACCGCGGTAAACGCTGAAGTTGCTGTAGTAAGTGGGCGGAGTCCACGCGAGGAGCACTCCTGGCGATCCACCACAATCGGCACTGCTGGGTAGCTGAGTAAGGACAAGATTCGTAGGCGGTAACGGTATTCCTAGCGGAGTCACTTGAGTTTCGTTTGAATCAACGCTGGCGCCAGCGGGATTTCTTCCCGTCACGACATAGTAATAAGTCGTTCCATTTGTCACTGTCGTGTCAATGTAAGTTGCAGTCGTCAATGCTGCAGCAACTGTCGCATACGGTCCACCGCGACTGGTTGAGCGACGAACGGAGTAAGACATGTTCTCACTTGCTCCCACCCAGTTGAGCGTAACTTGTGCCGGACCAGGTGAAGAGGAAAGTCCGATGATTCCTGCCGGTACCGCGACACTGACCGTGTGTGAGATTTCGGAAGAGTTTTTCGAAACGCCGGTCACGTTTCTTGCGGCAACGACATAGTAATAAGTTTGGCCGTTGCTGACGTTGTAGTCGGTGTATGTCGCACCACTGAGGTTTTCAGTAATTGTTGTGTAGGGTCCGCCGCTTATGAGAGAGCGCCTAACTTCGTAAGTAGGAGTTGGGTTGGCAATGTTGTCTGGAAGCCAATTCAGTGAGACCGATCCATCTGCACCTTGGGTGGCCATCAGTGATGCTGGGCCGACATCGGAATGTCGATAGTTCACAAGAAGCGTACATGGAGACGCGGTACCTACGGCATTGAAGATCGCGCCATACAACGGTGCGATCGTGTTCTCGGCGACAGTCAGTGGGTAGGTCCCATTCGTAAACAGCGAAACGGGGTCCGATTTAATTTGTGTTCCGCAGGCGGCATCGGAATAAATCACCAGATTGGTCGCCGGTAAGAAATCAGTTGTTGTGCCGATGTTTCCAGCGAGAACAACGTCTGACGTATAAGAGGGAGTTCCTGGAGTTACGCCTCCAAGCAAGGGTCGCCCCGGAACGAGTGCATCGTGGGTGTAGTCCGTTAAATGTGTACAAGCGCTACTGTTGCCGGCGGCATCAAAAACTCGAGCGTAGATACTTGATGCGGTGTTTGGTGGAACGTTAGCCACGAGGCCTGTGGTCTGAAATGCGGAGGGAGTACCAGTGCCGATTCTGTTGAGGCAGAGGAAATTGTCGTAAAGTGAAACTTCGATTGGCTGCAGAATATTGCCAGGATCAAAGATCAAAGAGCCAACAATCACAGGAGATGTAGAGGAATTGTTCGGTGAAAGGGGTGTCACCGACGTAAACAGCGGATCAAAAGGTGGAACGGTGTTGTGTATGTAGTTTGTCATGAAAGTGCACGGAGAATTGTTTCCGTAAACATCCTCTGAAATCGCATAAAGCGAGGTCTGTGCATTCAAAGCAACCGTTGCTTGAATTCCTGAGGTGACAAAGAGCGATCGATTGGCCGTACCAAGTGATCCGGTGCACGAAACGTCGCTGTAGAGTGTGACTCGTGTGATTGTGTTGACAGCCGTTCCCACAATGTAAGGGCGATTTGTGACTCGCGTGGGGGACACAGGCGTCGCAACAAAAAAACCTGGGGATGGAGCGGGTACTGTTGAGTGAGCGTAATTTGCAAGTGCAGAGCAGCTCGAGTTGTTCCCGGCATTGTCGGCTGAAGTTGCGTACAAAGTTGTCGTCGTATTTCCCGTTACAGTGACCTGAATACCTGGAGAATCGAAGGCTTCCGCAGTTCCGCTGCCGATTAAATTTAAACAGGTGTCGTCATTATAGATCTTTACATCGACAGCTGAAATGTCAGTGGTTCCCTGGATCCGCGGCGTTACCGACTGATTGTTTGGTGATGCAGGAGTCGACATTGCGAAGATCGGCGGATCGGGCGCGATCGTGTCATGAACAAAAGTAGCCATAAAAGTACAAGCACTGTTATTTCCGGCAGCGTCGAAAGCCTGAGCGTAAATGTTGGTACTTTCGTTTGGCAAGATCGCCGTTGGAATTCCGGCGCCTTCAAACGTGGCCTTGGTGCCAGAGCCCGTCATTGTCGTACAAGCCGCGTTGCTATAAAGCCGAACCTGTTGTGCGTCTGAAGCAACTGTTCCGCGAATCTTTGGAACGAGAGTTGTCCTTGTCGGAGATAAGGGGTCCGTATTGGTAAAGGTCGGAGCGGCGGGTGCGACCGAATCGTGAGTGAAGATCGTGAGAAATGCACAGTCAGACACCACCATATTTTGATCGGTCGAAGTACCATAGTAAGAAGTAGATGAATTCAACGCGGCTGTGACCTGAACTCCCGTGGTACGGAAATCAGCGGGTGTTCCCGATCCACTTAACACCGTACAAGCGGCATCCGTGTAAATGGAAACAAGTTGCGATTCCATTGAGACGGTTCCAATTATCAATGGCGTCGTCGAGGCTCCGGATGGTGATACTGGGACAACGGAGGAGTAGGCAGGGACGGCAGGGCCGTTTGAGTCGTGCAGAAAACTAGCGAGCAAAGTACAAGTAGAAGTCTTTCCGAACGCATCTGTGGCCGTTGCGTAGACTTGGCTGTCGGAGTCCGCTGGAAGCGTCAGCTGAATACCAGTGGAGCGAAATTGTTGAACAGTTCCCGCTCCGACTTGTACGGTGCAGAGGTTGTCGGTGAAAAACTTCACCGTTGAAGTCGTGGCAGACGCATCGCCGCTTATATAGGGTTGATACGTGATCCGCGATGGCGAGCTAGGGCTAAAGCTGGAAAATGTTGGGCCTGGTGGGGCATCAAAGCGCGGCAGGTACTCGTGTAAGAAAAAGCAATCGTCCGACGTGTTCGTTAACACATAGAGATCTGTCACCGAAGTGCTGGGAATGGAAATCGAAATACCAGAGCCGAAAAAGTCTTGGTGAATGCCTTGTCCCACTTTTTCAACTAAACAGTTGGCATCGGTGTAGATCGAGACTTGATTGAGATCCGTTGCGCCGTTCAGTCGCAATCGACCTTGAACGAGAAGTTCAACTGCGAGCGCATCGTAAGTTTGCACAGTGATTCCAATGAACTCTACGCTTCCGAGGCTGGCCTGTTGGTTGGAACCACCACCTCCGCCGCCCAAGCACCCGGTAACTGACGTGAGCAGGGCCGCCGCGCCGAAAGCGCGTTTTAAGTGGAACAGGAGTTTTGCTCGCCCTATTGTCCCAACCACGTGCGCGCCTTTGAAGTTCCGGAATCTAGAATGATAAAGTCCAAATTATAGTCGCCATTGACGTCGCCTAGGCCGATGCCATTGACATAGTAATCCGTGGTAAACGAATTGGAGACGTTGAACTGACCGTTGCCGGCGCCGTTCAGTGTTGTGAATCCAAAGCTTGAACCGTTTCCGGTGGCAAGATCGATTCGCGTGTCACCATTGAAGTCACCAGTGATGAGACCCACGGGCGTTAATCCAATTGAGAAGTCATTGTTAACAGAAAGTGATCCGTCGCCAATTCCGCGAAGAATACTGACTGTTCCGTCTGTCGAATTGAGGACTGCAACATCGCCTACGCCATCGTTGTTGAAGTCCGCCGAAACGATAGATGACGGACCGTTGCCTGCGACGTATTCAACATTTGTTCTGAAAGTGCCGTCACCGTTTCCAATCAACACGCTGACGTCGTTGCTGGAGTTATTTGCTGTGATCAAATCTAAAACCATGTCGCCATCTAAATCGATTGCAGTGACGCCAGCTGGTGACGAGCCTGTCGGGTAGTCGACCTTTGATGAGAATGTTCCGTCGCCGACTCCAAGGAGGATACTGACCCTGTTCGCATTAGATGCAGACACTGCTAGGTCGTCGTATCCATCGTGATTGAAATCTTGGATCGCAATTCCGGTCGGACCCGATCCTGTTGTAAAGTCAGCATGAGGTTCGAACGTGCCGTCCGATTTGCCACGGTAGACGCGAACACTTGACGAGCTATTATTCGCGACCACGAGATCAGCGTAGCCATCGTGATTAAAGTCAGCCTTTTTCAACGCCACTGGCGAAAGTCCCGTCGCAAGTGTTCCTTTGAATGTGAAACTTCCTTTGCCGTCACCCGTGAACGTCGTGATTGTATTAGATCCGTTGTTCGCAACAGCCATGTCGAGGTAGATGTCCGAATCAAAGTGCGCCAGAACCGCATCTACTGGTGTTGCACCAACGTCTGCCGACATTCCGATTTTTCCGCCGGCAAAGATCGGAATCATTTCGACTTTTCCGTCGCCTGAAACAAAGAGATCTTTTATGTTGTCGCCATTCGAATCAGCGACCGAGACAAACGCGGGATTGATAACCGTGAGGAGCGTGATCGCGCCGCCGAATGCGCCGTTACCAAGGCCCGGTAAAATGCTTAGTGAATTATCACCATTTGTCGCCGTGACGATGTCGTCGTATCCGTCGGAATCGTAATCGAGAATTGAAAGTGAAATTGGCCCTACGCCAACAACGTTGCCGTTCGGCGCATCTAGCAAACCGGTCCCGTCATTCAAATATACTGAAACGGTGTCTTCCCCGTTGATGGCGACAGCGAGATCCGGCCAGGTGTTCTCGTCGAAATCTGCAACACCCATAGAGATAGCGCCAATTCCTGTTCCGTAAACTGTCTGCGGAGCAAAAAGCCCAGCGCCGTTACCGTTCAGAATGCTTAGGGTGTTATCACCGGCATTGGTCACGGCAATGTCGAGGTTTCCATCTTTGTCGATGTCTAAAGTTGCCAATGAATTTGGTGATAGACCTACATTGAAAACTTGTTCGTTGTTGAATGCGCCAGCGCCGTTACCAGAATAAGTGGCAACAACAGATCCGCCGGTTGATGCAATCGCGAGGTCAAGGTAGCCATCTTCATTGAAATCACCATGGGTGATTGCAAGCGGTAGTGTCGCATTTGGTGCCGTTGAAATAGTGGTAGGTGGTGTATTGAATGTGCCATCGCCACGACCGGTGTAAACCACGATTGAATCGGCGCCGGCGCAGCTAAGTGCTAAATCCAAAAACGCGTCGGTGTTTGAATTCAAGCTAGCGACAGTCAGACCGCTTGGGTTGTTACAAACTCCTGTGATGCGCGACATAGTTCCGAAGAGGCCGTTTCCTCGGCCTAACAAAATACCAATGCTCGGTTCACTCGAATTTAGAACAATCAAGTCGCGATAGCCGTCTTGATTCAAGTCCACAACGGCGTTTGCAGTTGGTCCAGATCCGACGGTGAACGTCGTTCCCATTGTGCCTTTTCCACTGCTGGTTGTGGTTTGAGTCATTGTTAATGTCGATCGTCCAGTGGCCGCGACATCAGGCAGCGAGCCAGCCAACGGCGAAACGAAAATTTCGTTTTTGGTATTTGCGAAGCCAGTGCGAAGGCTGACATTCGCGAAACCTTGCGCATTGGTTGTCTGTACGGGGTTGCCAATGATTTCGCCGTCGCCTTCAATTATCTGGAAGTAAACTTGGTAGTTGGAAATTCCATTTTCATATCGATCGACAACTTTGACGGAAAGCATTTCGTCCAAGACTTGCCCGACGGGTTTCACTTGAGCGTCGCCACTTGCGGCCGCTAAAGTGAAATGATCGACGGCACCCGCGACCGTGGAAATGGAAACAGTTTGAGTTGCGCCAAGAGAGTCCGTGACTCGAAGTGTGTCGGTGACCGCAGCGAGAGTCCCGGTTGTATAGGTGCGTGTACCTGAATCGTAGGTCCCGCCAGAATTGTTTGTGATGACTGAAACGGCGTATGCGCCCGAGCCTCCGGATAGAGTGAACACTTGCTGAGTCGCGACTACGAGCGACGGGTTGTTCGGCGAAACAGAGATTCCGTATTTTCTCCACTCAAGGTTAGAGGCTGCCGAATTTCCAGCGCGATCCGTTTGAGTAAGTACGAAACTGTAATCGCCGTCTGCAATTTTCGGAATGCTGAAGGCAAACAATGACGACACACAGGTTGTACTTCCTGCGGCGTCGCCGCTGAGAGCGACGGTTGCGCCTGTTTCGCAACCGCCGACGACGGACAGTGTCGCTTGAGCTGACGAGAATGGGGTCGTCGTTGGAGACGTGATCGTTGGGGGTGCAACGCTCGTTTTTTTAACCCAGACCAGAGGGGCGCCGGCCGAGGTTGTTCCAGTTTCTCCGGACTGTGTGATTTGAAATGAATAGAGACCGTCGATGGCCTTCAGAACACTGAAAGAATACGTCGAGTTCGCACAAGTTTGTGTTTCGTTTCCATCGCCTGAAAGAGTGACGGTGAAACCGGACATGCACATTCCGGAAATCGTAAGTGTGTCGGAATTCGAATAGAAGGGGGTCGCTGCGGGAATGGCGATCGTAGGGATCTCAACAACAGTGACCATGGGAGTTTGGCTTGGGGACGAAGATACACCACCGCCTGCTCGACAGCCAGAAATGGCAATCGGCAACAGCAACGCTGCGGCGATTTTCGAAAGACCCCATTGACTACTCAACACACGTCCTACTCCTCATGTAGGTAAGTCGACCCCTCGACTTACCTTTGAGGATTCACTCAACTAACATCAGCAACTACTTTGGTATCCTCACCAATCGGTTGTTATCTTGATCCGACACGTACAAGAAGTGAGCGTCACCAGTTAACTGGTAAGTGTTCGACGAGAACTGGCCAAGCTTGTAGCCAGTTTCCGCTCGTCCGCCCTGACACCATGCTGGAGTCGAAATCGTCGCACCCGCACACCCGGTTTCTCCGCCCGATGGCGAGTTGCCGGCCATGATCGCGCCTTTCCAGCCGAGCATTACACCCGTGGTCGCGTTCACTTTCCAAATTGAGCCCGCAGTACCGTTTCCGTTACACGAGTTGTAGTTGGTTCCGTAGATGAAACCGTCACCGCCCACGTAGACATCCGTTGGATAGCTACATCCCGATCCACCCCAGCTTGCGACAGTTGCTGGATCTGTTGACCAACTTCGAACGTAGATGTCTTGTCGTGTCGAGAACGACCCTTGCCAAACACCGGCAAGCGAATATTTGTCGACACGAATATTGTAGAAATTCGCGATATAGAGGAAAGTTCCATCCGACGTTAAACCACCGCGAGTACCGCCCCAGAAACGGAATCCTCCGCCGCGATCGTTTGAACTTGCTTCTTGCGAAGTTCCGCCCATGCACCAACCGCTTGTTGAAACGTTGTAACTTCCGTTTGAAGCGACGGTACATCCGCTTGAAGGGGCGGCGTTTGTTCTGCCAATCCATCCAGTGAAAGCACCTGTTGTTGCATTGAAGCGAGCGATGCGGTGGTTGTGAGAATCCATCACATAAAGCTGGCCACCAGCAACAGCAACATCTGTCGGTTGATTGAAGTGGCCATCACCGTTACCCGAACTCCATGTACCGCCAACGCACCATCCGGGTGCCGCAGAACCGTTTGCAAGACCGACGCAACCTGAGGCGCCGCCTGTTGGTGCCGTACTTCCGGCGCGACCGATCCAACCAACGTACGCACCGGTCGTCATTACGAATTTGTGAATGCGGTGCAGGTCTTTATCCGCCACATACAAGTGTGTTCCGTCGCCCGCAATGCCAGTTGGGAAGTTCATAATTCCCGAAGTCGTTTGCGGAATAAGTGTGTTCCACATGTAGTTCGGGCTAAAGAGTGCGCCCGTACACCAACCCGGTGATGGACCCATGGCGTTTGCTGATGTACAGCCAGCGTCTCCGCCGGTTGGAACAGTCGCAATACCGCCGACCCATCCGATCAATCGACCTGTTGCAAGTTCTACTTTTTTAATTCGCGCGGCGTTTGATTCGACGAAATATATATGTGTTCCGTCGGTGTAAGAACCGTTCGGTGCGTACATCGAATTGTCGTCGAAACCGTGGAATTCAGCATAAGTTTCAGCGTTGTTCGACCACTGTGTCGGGCTGATGCTCTTCGCGCCCAAAGAACCGCCGTAAGCACCAGTTGCCGAGTTGAATATTTTTACGGCAGGGAAATTATCGCCCTGACCGGTGACGACATTTCCGTTTCCGTCATAGGCAACAGCTGTCAAGTTATGGAACGCACGTTCGTCCATACCGTGTTTTGAAGATCCACCTAAGCACCAGCCAGGAGTGTTGTCGTTTGGCTGAAGACTAGTGCAACCAGTTCCACTCATCGAGTTATTGTTGCTAACTTTTCCAGCCCAGCCAGTAACGAGGCCGGTGAGATCGACCTGAATCAAACGCGTCCAGTCGGCAACAAAGAGCTGACTGCCATCTGTTGAAAGTTGTTTTGGCGAAACCCAGTTGAACGCCAGGTTGGTCATCAAACCAATGAAGGCACCCGTGTCGACATCATATCGACCGATGACTCCGCCGTTTTGCTCGTCGGAAACATACAACGTAGAACCGATGACAACCATGCCGGCTGGATCACGAATTGCCCCAGGGCTTGTGCGCGGATTTGCTGTAACGTTTGTGCCACCTGTGCACCATCCGGGCGTGATCTGTGAGTTCAACGTCGAAGTACAACCAGCGGCTCCGCCAGTAGGTGACGATCCGCCGACCATACCAACCCAGCCGGCAAAACTTCCGTCTGCGGCGTTGTATCGTAAGATCGCGCCTTGCGAACTTACAAAAACGTATCCACTTCCTGCAGCAATGGCGCGTGGATAATAAGGCGTTCCGTCTCCCAGATTTGAAGCGGTTGTGCGATCGCCGCCAACACACCAACCCGGTGTTACGCTTCCAGCTCCAGCCGAGGTACAACTTGCAGGTCCGCCAGTTGCGAAACCAGTCGGCGTTGTTGCAATTCGACCAACCCAACCTTCGAAAGCACCGGTCTGCGCGTTGTATCGGTTGACGGTGTGACTGTTTCGGTTGGTGACGTAAATGTAAGTACTGTCAGAGGCGATGCCCTGCGGATAGTTGAAGGCGCCGCGAGTCGTATTTCCATTGTCGATCGAAAGTCCGCCCACACACCAGCCGGGCATCGGCGCTTGGTAGGCCGTTACGGACACACACGCCGCCGGACTTGGCGTTGCGAGATTACTTCCTGTTGCGCCAATACCAGTGCCTGAACGGAATCCACCAATCCAGCCGATATAGCGCTGTTGTGAATAGTCGTATTTCAGTACTCGGTGAGCTGTTGGATCTACAACGTAGAGATTCGTGTATGTGCTATTGAAGTGCAAAGCAGCGACGCCGCGAGGAGCATCTTGCTTGGCAGAAACAGGAACTTCACCTTGCGTGAACCAAATCAAGTCGTCGTTGTCGTCAGTTGTCGTCGCGATTGTTCCAATGAAGCCAGGTGCTGCAGTTGTTGCCCAATTCGCAGTACCAGAAGTTAAAACCGCGCCGGTGTCTGTCGCAGTAAATGTCTGTGCCGCCTGTGGATATTGACCTTGGAAATAGAAGGTCTTTGCACTTTCGCCGATGTTGAACGTGAGCGAAGTCGTTTCTGTCGTACAACTATTGGTTGTAAAGAACTTTCCGCCGGTACCTGCTCCAGAGAGAGTAACGGTGATTGGAGATAGAGCTGCGGTGATTCCGTTGGCGCCATCGCGAGTATTGATTGTAAATGGACCGGCGCAAACGGTTGTCTTTGCGCTGCCTGCGCCAGGAGCTGCGATCGTTAATGTCGATGGAGAAATCGCGATGTTGATGGTTGGCGAATTCGCCATCTGAGAGAGTGAATCTTGAAAGAAGACTGCCAGGTTCTCGGCCGCCGTGTTTTTAAAGTAGATTTGAAGCGACGAGTTTCCTTGCGGAATCGTCATAACAGTTTTGCTTCCGCCGGTGGTACAAGAAGCAGAAGTATAGAACATTCCATTTGCGCTGCCTTCGAGGCCGCGAATGTTCAGTGTACGGTTGGCTGGAGCTACGACCAAATTGTTCTGCGCATCGCGAAGCGAAATCGTGTAGGCCGAAGAACATTGTCCCGAGACCACGCTGACTGGTCCTGTGAACCCGATGTTCGACGCAACAATCGAAACTGGCTGTAGGCCCGAAGTCGTCGACATAACAGAATTTGGATCCGTCACCGTTAAAGTCAGTGATTCGGCTCGGTCATCTTTAATATAGAGAGGAATTGCAAACGATCCACCGACTGTCGCTGGAAGGCTGATGCTTGCCGCACTTACCAAATTCGTACATGCAGCATCCGTGTAGATTGCGGCTTGCGAGCCAGCGACTCCGGTGATTGCCACAGTTGTGGGTGCAAACAAAGGTGCCGCTACGCCGTTTTCACCAGCTGGAGTTACATACATCGCTGTCGAACATTGACCTGCCACTACAGACAGCGGAAAGCCAGTCGAAGATTCATCTAGCAAAGAAATTTTGTTCGGCAAAACGTTGAGATTCAATGTTCCTGTTGTCAAAACCATCGATGGGTCGGTGGCAGTGACAGTAAGAGCTTCGCCTTTGTTGTCTCGTAAGTAGTAAGTTTTGGTGTTTGTTCCAGCCGTAAATGTTTGGGTCGCTGAAATCGCGGCACCCGAACAAGTCGAACTCGTGAAAAGCTGTCCCGTGCCTAAACCAGAAATTGTGATAGACGTGTTTTGTACAGCATTGGCGGGGTTGCCACCAAGGTCTTGCAACTGGAAAGTCAATGCTGTGCTACAAGCGCCAGACACGACGCTTGCTGGTCCGTTGACTGCAATTCTGTTTGGTGTGCCTGCGGTAATGTTGAAGCTGTTGCTATAAGCGGCCGTCAAAGATCCTGACGTCGCAAGCAGTCGATAGCCTGTGCCGGTTTTGCTGATACCAAGGTCATTGAAAACAGCCACGCCGGAAACGGCGTTGACGGGTGCAGTGCCGGTGAGAACTGCTGCGTTGACGTTGTTGGAAATCGCCATCGATACCGGCGCAGTCGCATTGGCACCAGTGGTAATGGCGTTGCCGTTTGCGTCTTGTACGGTCACGCGAACGATGCCCATCCCGTTATTGCCGGCAGGTGAATTCGTTGGCTGAGTCGTAAAGGCAAGTTTCGTTGGCGTACCAGCAACGAATGGAGCCGCAACCGTGACGGTCGTGAGACCCGCCGGGGAAGTAATGTTCAATGATCGAAACGGAGCAACGCTGTCGGCGATCGTCGTGCTAATCGCGCCCGAAGTTTCGCCAAGGGTATTGGTATTGACTGCAGGCTGAGTCAGCGTATCGCCCGGAATGTTGGACGCGAATACTGGGCGGGTACCACTGACAGAATTTCCGTACATGTCCTTAAGGGTGATCGTGACGGCATAGGAATCAATTCCGTTTGCAATGAGAGCCGCATTTGGTGGAACTGCCGGAGTAATGGCAATCGTGGAAGTCGTTGCACTCACCGATCCCGGAGTAATAGTGAATTGGTTCGAGTCGCGCGTGATCGCCGCCGAACCCTGCGCTTGCGAAGAGGTATCTTCTTTTGTCGCCGTGAAGATTTTTGCGCCAGCCTCTTGAAGATTGAGGCCCGAGAACGTTGCGACGCCGCCAACGGCTTGAACCGCTGCGGTTCCGCGAATCGTGCCAACTGTTGGTGAGCTATTCGACACAGTTAAGGTAATGACGGCGCGAGAATCAGGTCCTGCGCTGACAAGTGTCCCATTCGCATCTAGAACTCGAATTGACGGTTGCGTCGAAAGGTTCGCGCCTGCTGCTGCACTTCCGGGCTGAGTCGCAAACACCAAAGACGCCGCGGTTCCCATCGGTTGAAATGTCGTCGTAACTGTATTGTTGTCGACGAAGTCACCGAAAACAGTCGCCGCACGACAGGTGTACATGGCACCGGCGCTGAGACCATTTAGTGTCGCCTGAGTTGTCGATACGACATTCGTCACTTCAGCGAGAACTTCTTCAACTGGATTTGTCGACGTTGAACAAAGAATTTGAACAGCGTCGGCGTTGCTCGCATCCGTAAATGGAATGATTGCCGAGGTGCTGCTTTGGACTTGGGCAGGAAGAACGCCGGCATAAGGAACAGCTGGAAGATCATTCGTGTTGCCA
>JAXMMN010000366.1:0-5341 GCA_034366485.1 Bdellovibrionales bacterium | reverse complement strand
ACCTGCAATCAGTGCAATATTCAGTCGTCTTATTGGGAGTAAAACTCCGATTGCCACCTGCTAATTCCTGCGACCAAAAGCGGTCGCAGGACTATTTCCGGGGGCTACTTTCAGTGACCATTTCGGCCCGCTGAAGAAGCTAAAGTGACAGACATTGGCTTTGAAACACCTCTGGATGGGTCCTTCCCACGGCCTATCCCTCGCTCCTGCCGCACGATTCGGCGCACATACTGCACTCAAATGCAGCCAGATGAAGAACCGGCCCTATTTATCAATTCTCTTTTTGTGGCTTGCGTTTCACACGGCCGGCAAACGCGCAGAAGCCGTCGTTGCCGAATGTGAAAGCAGCTTTGTCGCTGCGGCTCCGGCGGCCAACCGCAGTGGTCGCTGGATTCGAGAGGCGATCGAAATTCGGCAGATTTCAACAGGCACAGAAGCCTCAGAGAAAAGTATCTGGGACCCGCTTTACCAGGGACTCGTGTTTAGAACGCAGGAATTTCGAGAACATTTGGCGCGGCTAGGTGCGAAGTCCAAGGACGCGACCGAATTTGAAAAGGCTCGCGCATTAAAGTCCTACGTCGAAAATTTTTGGCGACGATTGATCGATCCCGTTTCGCGCGCAAGCGAACAAGACAAATCTATTGATTTAGAGTTGGATCTTCGCGGAGCACCAACGTTTCGCGGTCTCAATGGCTGGGCAAGACTTCAAAGAATAAGTGCGATCAATCGCAAAAAAATCTCGGAAAAGTACGACCTTGATATGGCCTTTGCCTCTCCTTCCGTCCGAGAAATAGCGTTAAAAGCGAAATTGCACGTACGTCGAAACTCGAGAGTCCCGGTCACTTTTGGCGAAGGTGTACTCAGTAGTCGACAACTTCAGCGTCTGACCGGAATTCCAGGTTACAACACGATGCATGCGTTCAATCGCGATTTCATGAAGAGTGACGACAGCATTTATTTTTTCGTCGATTTCCAATTGAAACCGCCCACCACCGAGAGCCAGTACGGAAAGCATGGCTATTGGCTCGCAGAAAATGCGATGCCCGATCGCGCCTGGGTTTCGCCGTTCGTGATGTACAATCACGAACTTGGGAATGCCTACAATTCCTCATCTCGCTTTCGCGAAGCCATTCGAAGCGCAACCGGCAAGGAGCCTGACGTCGTAGCCGGTGAGGACACCATTAAGACGTATCAACCTTCGACGTTTGATGTTTTGGCTCGTCAAAACCTACATCATCTTGATTTTACGGCTTCGGATTTTCTCGCGCTCGTCCAAGCCGGCTATGCGCGACTGATCACACCCACGGATTTGGAAATCAACCAGGAGCGCCGGCGGTTGCGGGCTGAGGGAATTACCGAACACCGGGAGCTGACGATTCAGCGATTAGCGCTGGCCAAGGCCCAAGAGATCGAAAGCCAAGCCTCAGGCGTCAATCCGCTTACGAGCATCGTGCAAACCTCGATTGGCCTGCCCGACAAAATGGAATTTAAAGTTCCGGTCTTCTTGCCACGACATCACATCGGGCAAGAGTGGTAGTCAGTCTTCGCCGTCTTGGAACTCTGTCACACGTCCTTCACAGTCGACATAAATTCCGCGCCAGCACTGCGCTGCTGGTGCGCAGTACCCTTCCCAGAGTGTCGCGACCCAAGATTTGATTTCTGAGTTGAACCAGATCGTGGAAACTCGAGCTCGCGCGTCGTCGCAAAGCTGGCGATCGTCCTCATCATTCATTGGAGCCTGACAGAACTCTTTTTCTACGTACTCAGATGTCAGTTCTTTTGCGGCATCCAAAGTGACACAATTTCCAAGACCGTTAGGGGTCGACTGACCTGAGCTACTTTCAAAGAAAGCAACGCTCACCATAACAACGACACCCGCTAGTAAAATACCGATTTTAATCCGATCGAATCCCACCTTAAGCACCTCCGGAAATTGCCGAAGCCAAGCCTTATCCCAATGTTTGCAGCGGGTGGAAGCGCCTAGTGGTTCAGACGAATAAAATACAGTCTTCTGGCGCCTATATTGAATCTAAGACCCTACGATATGCCACGTCGCACCTGAGGGCTGAAGACAAAGAGCGTCGGAAGGCCGATCAACCAACCAGCAGCCAAGGCCTATGGACCGCGCTCGCTCTCCCGCCCTCGGCGACCACTCGTGATCATCGCGAACATGAACATGCCCTGTGACCAGAAGATCAAAAGGCTCGCTTTCGTAAACGGCGGCGGCATGGGTGCGAATCATTTTCCGAATGGCATTTTCGTTGAGGCGCTTAAATGTGCTCGACGTCCACTTGCGACTGGACCGGCTCATGGAGTTTCCAATTTTCTGAATCACGTCCCCTGGTAGCGCCGATGCAAGCCACTCGACCGGGGCCGTTCGAAGCGCTTTGCGCAAAATCAAATAGCCAGTGTCTTCCGGATTCATTTCGTCGCCGTGTTCAACGCGAACGCGGAAAGAGCCGAAGTGAAACATTTTGAAATCGCGGTGAACATGAACACCCAGTTCATCTTGCCAAAAATCAGACAGGTGCAAATCGTGGTTGCCTTCGAAGTAATGCACCTCGATCTTCTTCTCCACGATCTTGCGAATGACGTCGACGACCGCCGAATAGCGCTGTGAGAAATAGTCGTGCCCTCCGACCCAAAGATCAAAAACGTCGCCGACTAAAAACAGATGGGTTGTCCCGTCCTGCAAACGGTCTTCTAAAAACTTTAAAAACCGGGCATACCTCACATCTTCAGCCGAAAGAATATGAAGATCCGAAACAAACCAGGCGCGTAGAGGTAGAGAGGTAGATTGGTTCGACACGTCCAATTGAATAACATGGAATCACTCGTGTGTCCCTACCGCTCGGCTTAAAAAAGAAAACCAGGCGCTTGGCCTGGTCTCCCCATCTTCTTCTCGTTCGAACGTCTAATTAGACGGTCGGATTTTCAGTCTCTTCATCGCGTGCTTTACGTCGAAGAAAAGTTGGTACATCAAGGTTCTTTGGATCGAATGGCGATCGCACGATCTCGCTCGCTAAGCGCCGAGCTGCCTCAAGCGAGCTTTCTGGCCCCTCAACATCCATTTGCAACTGCTCCGGTTGTGGTGCGCCGGCACGGCGAGCTTGTGACTCGCGATACTGACGTACTTTTTGAAGCAGAAGATCCCGTGGCAATGGTTTTTCACCTTCGCCCTGCGGAACTGCGGAGCCATTGAGATTCAGCTCTGGCCCCTCTTCGCTGGATGCCAAAGACTGACCCTGAGCATTCATCGGCGCATGCGCAGTAACAGGCTGAGCATACTCGGCCTGCGGCATGTGATTATGAACGGCCGGTGCCGAGATCGGCGCGTTCATAGGAAAATTTGCGGGCGATACCTGTTGGCCGACTTGATGACTGACTTGTTGAGTGGGCTGTTGCACCATCGGTTGATGAAGCGGAGCCTGCGGAGCATAGGCTCCAGGCTGTGGCATCATGTTGGGCTGAGGCATTGCCTGTGGCCAAGCTTGCGGAGTTTGATACTGAGGAACTTGATGGCCCATCGCGTGTTGTGTCGCGTGCGGCGCCTGCTGTGCTGCCATCGCGTTGACCTGCTGAGACGCGCGAACTTGATGTTGAAGCGCCTGCATCTGTGCCAAGTGTTCGTTGGCCTGCATAACCGCTGGATCAAGACCGAAGCCCGTAGCAATGACAGTGATTTGAATTTCGTCGCCCAGTGATTCGTCAATCACGGCACCAAAGATGACTTCCGCTGATTCATGGGCAGCTTCCGTGATCAATGTTGTCGCTTCATTCACTTCATTCATCAAAAGATCAGCGCCCGAGATATTGACGACGATGCCTGTCGCGCCGTCGATCGAAATATTCTCTAAGAGAGGCGAGCTGATCGCAGCTGTTGCTGCTTCGACCGCACGGTTTTCACCGCGGGCTCGGCCCGTTCCCATGATCGCCATGCCTTTCGAAGCCATGACCGTGCGAATATCCGCGAAATCGAGGTTGATATAACCACGAACGTTGATGAGATCCGAAATCCCCTTCACTGCGTGAAGAAGAACTTCGTCAGCACGTTTGAAACTATCGACCAACGTGGTGCGATCGTTCGAAACCGAGAGAAGTTTTTGGTTTGGGATCACGATCAAAGTGTCGACGTTCTCGCGAAGTTCCGCGATTCCGCCATCCGCGTTGCGCATGCGCTTTTTACCTTCAAACAAGAAGGGTCGTGTGACGACACCAATTGTGAGGGCACCTAGTTCGCGCGCAATCTTCGCAACGATCGGCGCAGCACCGGTTCCTGTTCCACCGCCCATGCCGGCCGTGACAAAAACCATGTCAGCACCTTCAAGCGCTTCGACAATGTCATTGTAAGACTCAATGGCAGAGCGCTTTCCAATTTCTGGATTCGCACCGGCACCAAGACCCTTTGTCAGTTCGCTTCCGAGATTGATTTTCTTTGAAGCGCGGTGCGAAGCAAGGACCTGACGGTCCGTGTTTGCAACAACGAATTCAACGCCCTGTAGGCCACCATCGATCATCGTTGTGATCGCGTTGTTTCCGCCGCCGCCGACACCAACAACTTTGATGTTCGCGCCGATGTTAATATTTTCTTCTAGTTCGAACATAACCCCTCCGTTTAGGTTCTATTCCCACGAAGCATTCTGCTTCGCGTACGCGTATCAGGACAGTGCTCCGCTAAAGAAGTCTTTCACCTTGCGTGTTACAAGTTCGATCGACTTGTCGATCGTCGCTGTTACGCCGGCTCCCTCTCCTTCGCGGCCCGCCGTAGCAAGACGCTGTTTTTCTTGTAGTGATAGATTCTCGATCCCATAAACCAAAAGACCCACAGTGGTAGAGAACTCGGGGCTCTTTACCACATCCGTGAGTCCACCAATTCGTTCAGGAACTCCGCGACGAACAGGGACTTCACAAATGAATTCCCCCATTTCGCAAAGACCTTCCAGCTGACTTGCGCCACCTGTGAGGACAATTCCAGAACCGATTTGATTTGCTAAGCCTGAACGACGAATTTCTTGCCAGATCAGAAGAATGGTTTCTTCTGCCCGTGGCTCGATCACCTCGCAAAGATCTCGGCGAAGAAGTGAACGCGGCTTTCGGCCCCCAACACCTTCAACTTCGATCGTCTCGTTTTCATCGACGAGGTCTGCAATTGCGCAACCAAACTTCTTTTTCACCATTTCAGCCGCCGCTTGTGGCGTGCGAAGCCCCATCGCGATGTCTTGGCTAAAGTGTGCGCCACCCACTGGAACCGTTGCTGTGTGCGCAACAGCACCGGCAACGTACGTCATCACGTCACTTGTTCCACCGCCGATATCAACGACTGCGACGCCAAGCTGGTGAT
>JAXMMN010000365.1:0-2344 GCA_034366485.1 Bdellovibrionales bacterium | reverse complement strand
GGTCTCACGAGGCGAGCGAATGGACGTCGTAAAGTTTTTCGAAGTCGTCATCAGCAAGTTTCTTGATGAAGAACGTATCGCGATTTCAAACGCGATTGATGAGATTCGAAAAGAAACTCGTCAAAACACGATGGACACGTTCTTAAAGACTTGCGAACAAGATCGCAATCTCTTGGTTAAAAACATCAAGCCAGGCACCGCAGGAGCTCGTCTTCCATTGGACCTCTGGGCCTTCAAGTACAGCACCTATGTTGGAACGACAGCTTCCGGCGGCCATGGCCAAGCAGCGCTTCAGTTTCACAACGAACGCCGCGCAGAGACCATAATGACTTTAAACTCTTCGCTGCGTGCAAAACTTGAATTCGTGTCGATCATGACTGGTCTATTAGAGACTCACATGAAGAGCTCGGGTTCGTCAGATGCTGATCTTGCAAAGGTTCGCGGTCAAATTTCGAATTTCACAACGTCGGTCGAACGCCTACGTGCGGAATACTTAACTGAGGTTGTCCGCTGGAACAAAACTTTGTCCAATTGTGTCGACCAAGCTGTCGCGATTGAAATTGAACGTCAGGGCGAAATCCTAGCTCTTGAGGAAAAGCATTTGCGCACCGTTTGGGCTGAAATCAAAAAAGCGCGCGGTGCTCAGAACAAAGAAGCACTGCTAGCACAATTGAATAAAGACATTGTTCAATCTACCGGCGCATCGGGAATTCAGAGCTCGAAACCTTATGTTCCAAAGAGCTTGGCGACGGAAGACAACTACGTTTATGCAGATCTCGACGTCACACTTCGCATGGTTCAACACGCGAAAAAGGTCGCCCCAAATCTCGACGTGATTATGCCATCTGATCTTTCTGATAGCAGCATTTGGAAATCAGAAGGCCGCCGAGTGATTCCGTACTCAAGCTCAGAAGATGAGTTTGTACGCGCCGGCATGAAGAACTTCGATGACGCTTCGACTTCAATCATGTCTTGGCTGGGCAATACTAGTGATCCAACAACATATATCGGCCGACTGAAAATTCTCACCGAGCTCTTCAAGCTTGGAAAGATGAAAATCTACGACACGACGGCAGAGTCTTGTCGCGGTCAGGCTGATGTTACGAAGTGCCCAATGAAGGATGACTTCCAAGTAACTGCCGAAGAATTGGTTGCGCAAACGTCCAATATCGTTCGAACACTTTCTTTGACGGAAAATGGACAACCTAAAAAAGACACGCGTCTGATCGACTTGATCGGTATGACAACGCGCTGGGACCGAGAAAAACTGAAGAAGTTTCTTTTGGATGAAAACGGCGATCCGTTGACACTGTTTGAAACTCTTTTTGATGGTTTGACCCAAGATCAAACGCTTCTCGACGAGGCGCGGGACTTCAATCTGACCAACAGATCGATCGGCGAGTTCTTGTTTTCGCCAGAAGCTGAGTTCCGCGAAAAAGTCAGCCAAGGGTTTCAGCCATCCGTTGACACGTACTTCGGTCGTGGCGACGCACTCATCAAGGCGATCGGCTTGAAGGAAGCAAAGGATGCTGCGGCTGGAAAGCTGATCGAGTACTCGTACGAACTTAAGCCTTCCGGCATTGCCTCGACGAAGATCGAATTGCAGAACGGGCGAACGCCAATCTATCTTTCAAAACAAAAGATAGACGACTTCGCGACGACTCGAACACTCTTCGATCGTGAAACAGGCGACGAATTCAACAAGACCAAAAAGTCTGCCAGCGGAGCTAACCGATGATGCTCCTCTCGACGCGCGCATTGAGAATAGCCACTCTGACGGCATTATTAAGTTTGACTTGCGTCATGCAGGCGAACGCGCGCACGTCGAAAAATTCCTTAACCGGAAATCCTTTGGACGACGACGGAAAGAAGAAGCAAAAAGCGACAATGTCGACAACGGTCAACACAAGCTCGAGCGAACGCAGTCGCTACGACTTCAGTTCGCTGCTTTCGTACAGCGTTCGACAAGATCTTGCTCAGGCGCGAGAACCAAAGTCTGCCACGCACCGGTTTTCTGCATCGATGACGGTCTCGCTGCTCGATCGTCCCGTGATTAAGGGCTTTGATGACGAGTTTGCTGATGAGATTGCGACGTTCGCTGCGATGATTGGTGGGCAAATGACAACTGTTGCCAACGAAATCGACGCTACCGGCGGCAACGGTCCCGCCGAAGTTTCTGACCTTGATCTTTCAATTTCAAAAAGTTTCAAACTCAACTCTCTTTGGGGAGCCCGCAGTTCGATGGAAACAACTGGCGGTGTTTCGCTACCTACCTCGCTTGCATCGCAATTCGAGGGCGTGTCTGCGGTTCCTTACGCAGCGCTGACCTGGGCGATGTCATTTC
>JAXMMN010000364.1:0-1173 GCA_034366485.1 Bdellovibrionales bacterium | reverse complement strand
AGCTAGGTAAAATAGAAGTCGCTTTGTCGTATCATCTGTTTCGATGAGCGCGGACCAAGAGTCCTCGGTTGTGAAGAGCTTGGTTGAGTCTTTGGCTCGATGAAGAATGCTGTCTCGTGCATAGTTCGCAAGGTCTGGTTGGTTTCGGCATATGATCAGAAGTTCGCTATTTAAATTCGCCGATCGAGGATCGACGTTGTAGGTGCCAATGAGAAGGTGTTTGCCGTCAACAACCGCGCGTTTGGCATGGACGCCCCATTTCTCTGTCATTTTCCCATCGATCATCTTTGCATTTGGCGGTTTGCTGCCGCTGAACACCCGTAGGTCGATTCCAGCGGCGGCAACTTGATCAAGCGTAAGTGCAAGGGCAGAAACAGTATAGAATGCGTCTGTGGATTCCAGACTGTTTGTTAAAATGGTCGTCTTCACTCCTTTTGCGATCGTTTGTCTTAAAAGCTCCAGGCCGTCTTTTTTCAAAACAAAGTAGGGACTTTCGCCGATGAGTTCAGAGTCCGCCGACTCTAGGAATTTCGACAGTTCCGTGTACACGCGACGGTTTTGAACGAAGACTCCTGGTAGGTCCGTCGCATAGGTGAGGTCGCTACAAGAGGATCGGTAGTTAAGTGTAGCGATCGAGTCTTTATGTGCCTCAAGGTGTTCAAAAACTCGTTCGACTTCTGGCAATTCACTTGAAAAGAAAGTTCCATCATTTCCTGCTTCAGATTCCTCCGAAATGTCTGGGACCTCGCTGAGATTTGAATTCCAATATCGATCAAATCCTTTGAGTATGGCGGCTACGATTTCTCCCTCGATAAGCACGTCGCTATCTAGAAAATTGTAGCGCGAAGAGAGGTTGAAATAGTCATCGCCAACGTTCCGACCCCCAGTGATGACGGAGGTTCCATCCATGATCAGGAGTTTGCGATGGCTTCGATGTTGAACGCTAATGAATCGCAGCAGTGAAGTTGTGTTGTAATATCGGACATCCACGCCATGTCGATTTAGTTCTCGAGCAAATTGGGGTTTGAGTTTGAAAACGGGAGCAGAGAAATCAACAAGAAGTCGGACTTTTACTCCTCGTTTTGCTGCTGCGATAAGTTTTCTAGTTATAAGCTGACTACTGAGATCAAGTTCATAAATGAAGTATTCGAGGTCTAGCGTTTTTTTTGCTTT
>JAXMMN010000363.1:0-2381 GCA_034366485.1 Bdellovibrionales bacterium | reverse complement strand
CCAACACTGCGGCCGACGCGATGGTGCGGATCGAAACGTTGGCGATGGGTAGCGACGCAAAGATTTCCGAAAAAGCGATGCGGTACACAGTCGGTAGCGCGATTCACCTAGTGGTGCAAATTTCCCGTCTTTCTGACGGCAGTCGTCGCATTATGGAAATCACCGAGTGTCTGGGTTTGGACGAAAACTTTAACTTCGTGATGAGTCCTATTTTTTCGATGGGACCGCTGGTTCGTGGACCTGACGGAAAGCTCTCGGGTCAAATCGAACCTACTGGCGTGATTCCGTCTTTCATGAATGAAATCGAGGACAATAAGATCCCATTTCCTCGGTCGAAGTTCGTTGCGCCAGCCAGAGGTGGCGCGTCAAAAGCTGGGTAATTGCTGCACGGCGCCTAGCTGAAGAATTCCAATGTTTTTCTCATTCCTTACGCCGCTTTTTCAACTAGAACGTTGGGCGGTGCAACCACCTTTACTCTTAAGCTGCAAGTTAACCCATGCCGCGCTCCGATACCTCGAGCGCCGTGGTGAAGATCTCGAGCCACTCTACGAGCGGTTCGATTGGCCTTTGCACTACCTGCGTGATTCGTCCTCTTGGTTGGAAGCCGACCGTCTTGAGTATGTGCTCACGGCCTTAGAAGAACTTTATGGAGCACGAGTCACTGCTGAAACTGGTCACAGTTTTTTTGAAGCCGTTGCATACGCGTCTCCACAGCTCCGCGCCTGGGGTGCACTCGATAGTGTTTTGCGAATCGTTCCTGGGGTGCGTGAGCTCTATCATCAGCCCGATCGGTTCTTGGGAAGTTTTATTTCTCCGCAGCCGATGATTCAGGGACTTCATCACACGTTCGAAAAAACGGTTTTTCGAATTGATTTTTCAGACGACCGGATGCCAAGAACGGCCCAGTACCTGCGGGCCGCGCTCGAGTCGTTGCCAGAGTACATCGGAAAGCCACGATCGCACGTCACCTGGACACACGGTCACGTTGCGATTGAATGGTCAGACCGCCAAGTGCCTTTTGTTCCAATGACTTCGCTCTCTCCTTCGGAGGCGCCGTCGCTTAGCCCAGAGCTACTTCGCACGATTCTTGTGGACCTCGCTAACGCGCAACGCGAACTCGATTTAACTCGACGTGCCCTTCAAGAGCGAGAAGCGGAAATCGTGTCGCTGACTGCCAATCACAAGCAAACTCAAGACGATGAGCGTATCAAGCTTGCACTGCATGAGATTTACAAACTGGGCGACTATTTTGCCCGCGCTCAACAGATCGTCACGCTTTTGCGTTCTAGTTCTTCGCGTTCGTCGGGTGGCTCGCTCGTCTCTTCAAGCTCTGAAGCAATGGTACGACGAACAGCATGGGACCGTGTCGCTCACGAAGCGCCACTCGCGATCCGCCGAGCCGCGAGGCTTCTGCAGGGCGAAGTCATAGACGATGAACCGGACGTCACTTCTGACCTTTCGGAAGAGGCTGAGAAACCGAAGACCAACTCTCGCACACCTAGTTTTTTTGATTCTTAAGGAGATTCCACCATGTCGACTATCAATGCTGTTTTTGCTCGTGAAATTCTAGACAGCCGCGGAAATCCGACGGTTGAAGTTGACGTGCTGCTTGCGTCCGGTGTGATGGGACGAGCGGCCGTACCAAGTGGTGCTTCAACAGGCGCGCATGAGGCCGTTGAACTTCGCGACGGAGACAAAAGCCGCTACCTCGGTAAAGGTGTTACTAAGGCAGTTAGCAGCGTTAACAATGTTATTGCCGATGAAATTGCGGGCCTCGATGCCTTTGATCAAGAAGGTCTCGACAAAGCGTTGATCCAAATCGACGGAACAGAAAACAAAGCCAAACTTGGCGCCAATGCGATGCTTGGAGTTTCGTTAGCGACGGCCAAGGCGGCGGCACAGGAGGCAGGTCTTCCACTTTACCGCTACGTGGGTGGCGTTTCGGCGTGCCGTTTACCAGTCCCGCTGATGAACATTCTTAACGGCGGTGCTCACGCTGACAACGGGCTTGATGTTCAAGAGTTTATGATTGCGCCAGTCGTGGGAGGAAGCTTTCAAGAGTCTCTCCGCGCTGGAGCCGAGGTGTTTCACACACTCAAGAAAATTTTGTCGGCCAAGGGGCTTTCGACAGGAGTTGGTGATGAAGGTGGATTTGCGCCGAAGTTGAAATCCAATCGCGAAGCTCTCGAACTTGTTT
The DNA here is from genome assembly GCA_034366485.1 of Bdellovibrionales bacterium. GTDB lineage: Bacteria > Bdellovibrionota > Bdellovibrionia > Bdellovibrionales > JAMPXM01. Next base: position 184 of record JAXMMN010000363.1, on the reverse strand, counting down.
CCGAAGCCATCTCTGCGGCTGGATACAAAATTGGAAAAGATATTTTTCTGGCACTTGATGTTGCCGCCACGGAACTTTTTGAAGGCGGCAAGTATCGCTGGGAAGGTCGACAGCTGACGGGCGAAGAGCTATCTGGCGTTTATCGGCAGTGGGCTAAGGACTTCGCGTTGGTCAGCATTGAAGA
>JAXMMN010000362.1:0-14694 GCA_034366485.1 Bdellovibrionales bacterium | reverse complement strand
ACTGACATTTCGAAAGAATCTTATTAGCGACCCAATGGCCAGTTCTTTTGCTGCCTCACTGACGAGGTCCGTTTTTGCAACAACATTGATGATTTGTTCTCGCCGACGCAAAAGCGCTGCCAGCAAAGATTTGATTTCCTTCGTTGAAAGACACGTCATCGGTGAGGATTGAAAATAGAGACCGCTTGTGTGCAATGGACTTCCGAAAATTTCGGCATAGTCAAAATCATAGGGAATCAGGTCATAGCCATTAGGACCCAAGATACCTTTAAGATTATGACCCCAATTGAAGTCGGAGTTTCCAATCATCGTCTGAAATAGTCGAAGCTCTACACGTCGCAAAGGATCAACTTGTGATTCTTTTAGCAAAACCATATCGGCCAATTCAGGGCGGGCCTGGACTTGCGCCGGATTGTAAACGCGCTCCACTTTCATTCGCTTCGCAAGATCCGAGAGGTCCTCCACAAAAATAGCATAGCTTTGGAATGGAGCGATGGAGCCAGAGGTATCTTCATATGTGACATTTAAAAGTCGAACATGAAAGCTGAGGTCTGAAGTAGCCTGACGGATTTTGTACACCAAGTACTCCATCCGAATCAGTTCATTTAAATCCTGTCGACGGCCTGTGACACTTACCCCACAGTGCGTGACCATCTTCAGCTCCTTCACTCCTCGGAAGAAGCTGTCTCGCCCTGGTCTCTTTTCGAAATCAATTTTCAACTGAGGGAAGGGACATTCGTTTCCCCGCAAAGCACCACGTCCAGAAATCATTGCGCCGGTGACTCCAGGAAATCTGTCCGACTCTGCCCCGATCAATTCTAACTCGACTGGCTGAAACTGCCTCGCGAGTTTATCGGTGCCATAACCGTAACGCCGTCCTGTGAGCTTCGAAAAATCTGTCCGCAACTTCACCTGCAAGACAGCTTCACTGGCAAACAATGGCAGTGGAGGCGCCGAAGCGTAAGCAGAAATGTTTTTCAGATCGCTTGCGAAGGCCGCATCCATGGCCAAGCAAGCTGCTATCAATCCCCAAGACACCACAGCCATGTGCTTCATCTAAAAACCCTTTGAGCAAAACCGGTAACCCAGTCGCTTTTTGAATATTGCTGCTTCCGCAGAGCACACAGTGGACCAGGTTACAGACCAAGAAGTTGACGTTTTCCGGCGCTAGGTTTGATCTCGGCGAGTGTTTCATACGCAGAAGATTCAATTGCCGAAAACATTTGAAAAGAATTTGCCACGGCCTCTCGCCTTTTTACAGGCCGCCTGCCTTGGGGCAACGAGGGAAATCCGCTTCAATTCCATGAAGAACGAGCCGTTCGCAATAGCTGTATCCGAATTCGTCCTTCTGATTCCGATCAGCGCCGCGGCTGAGGAGAAACGTGACGACATCTAACTGTCCACCGAGAAGTGCCGAACCAAGACGATTCAGTCTCTTCAGGCCTTTGACTCCAACCATTCGACTTGGGTCCGCACCGCCGGCCAACAAGAGCTCTGCGATCTCGAACCTCTTCATACGCAAGGCGACAGTAAGTGCATCGTCCCCTTGCTCGTTCTCGTGATGGACATTGACCTTCGCCTTTAGCAGCACTTCGACGAACTCTGTTTCGTTTGTTGCTGCATTTGCGACAGCATAGATGAGCGCCGAAGAGCCCCAACCGTCGACCAACTCGTGATTTCCGCGATCGACGAGAAGTTCTGCCAGTAGGACTTTATCTTTTGCCTGAACGGCGCAATGGGTGGCCATGGTCTGACAGTCTAAAGCCGACTTTTTCCTTAAACTTTCAAAGTTTCGATTCTCGGTCCAAAGGTACCAGTAAGAACCACCGAAATAGATGAACAAAGCTAGTAACGAAAATAGCCCCAACCAGCCGAGCAAAACTTTGACGATTTTCTTAAGATTCATACAGCCTCATTCTAATTCTTGTTTCAAATAGCTGACGTGTATACACTTTTTAGTATGAGAGTCCTTCTGATCGTGCTTGGTTCGGTGGCTGGTATTGTTGGCATCGTCGTGATTGGCTTTGTGCTTTTAATTGCTCGCCATTCTTCAAATGTTGCGAAAAATGCTGTCACACTCGAGTCGGAATTTGCGCTCGGCCGAAACGTCGAAAAGATTCTTGATCGAGCGCTCGAACTGGGCGCAAAGGAAATTGATTTTCAAACAATCGATGGGTCTACTATCTATGCCAATGACAACGAACTAAACCTACCTGAAGTTCGAAAAGACTATCCCCAAAGGGTCCGTGAAATTCGGGACGCCCTCGGCAAACATGTCGACTATCGAATTCGATTTATACTTCCAGGCTTCATGGTCGAACGCTGGATCGTTTGGTTTGAAGTCCGAGATGGAAAGATCGCCAAGGCCGAAAGCCGCCACGTCGACTAATCTGCTCAATAGCTATTTGCGAAAGTGTTTTTGCAATCGCTCGGTCGTGAGCGGAACGTAGCACAGGGCCAGACTTACCCAAACCGCGACGCTGAAATAGAGGGACTTCCACGGAATCTCGGTTCGCCACTCTTGAATATCGTGAGTGACATGCCACCGAGTGTTCAAATCTCTAAATCCATCCACCAAACCAAGATAGGGTTTACCACTTTCTATGTCCTGAAGCAGACGCCCGACATACATCGGCACGTCGACGGTCACCATAAAGATCACATAGAGAATGCAGCCGAAAACAGAAAGTCCAGCCACATACTTCATTGGACCCGAAAGCTTTGGATACAGAAGTGCCAACGAAACCCCTATCAATGAATAGGTGAATGCCCACGTTGACTCCTCAATCGAATTGCCAATGTAGTTCGTGGTGATGACGGCGTACCAAGAGCACACTTCGGCAAACACAATCATCGGCACAATGAACGAGGCCACCTTGGTAACCCAGGCCGTGGTCCGACTGGTACTTGAATGACGAGCTTCATTTTGCGCTAGCGACGCAGCGACCGCTTTTAAGACGATGGCCCACTGTGCAACGAACGCAAGCTCCGCAATCGTCGCCACCGTTCGTCCAACAAAAACACTCGACCACCAAGTATCAAAGAGAACGATTCGTTGCACATCCGCGCGTGGAAGAAACGATCTGAACGCACATCCGAAAACGTAAAAAGCCGATAGCAAAACAACAGGGCTTTTTAGGTTTCGAAAATAGAGGCGCGTCCAAGACCAAAACAGCATGTTCAAGGAGCTGACCACGACTAAAAACACCCACCAGATTGTTACTGGATTGGACCATTGAAACCATTCGAAATGCGGTGCTAATTCCACGCGGTGATCCCCTTCAAAGGGACAAAGTTCTCGACCAAATCTATTCAAAACGCATGTCAGGATTCTGTTTGACCGAAGCTTTGGACGATTTCACACAATTTTCCTTCTGACTTCACTGTATTTTCACACTGCTGCCCGATTCTAGGTTTGTTCTCAAACCACATAAGGGAGTCAAAATGAACGCTGTCTCAGAATCAAACACACCAGAAACGAACTTACCAAAAAAGAGGGCCATTCGCTCGCCCCTCGTCCTAAAAATGATGGGTCTCGCCGCGCTACTGATGGGCTCGCTGATTCCAGGATGTCTGATCCATGGTCTCATCCGCGACCGCCAAACCTACGAGGAGGAAGCGATTAGCTCTGTCATCAACGGGTGGGCGGCCTGGCATGAAGTAGGCGCGGTGACATTTGAAGTTCCTTACCACTACGTCGACTACAATGAAAAAGACAAAACGTCGGTACGTACCGACCACTCGCTAAATTTGATCCCGTCAAATCTATCCATCACGTCGAGTGACAGTTTCGAAACTCGCAAGCGTGGCATCTTCGAAATTCCCATCTACAAAGCGAAACTAGAAATGAGCGGAGAGTTTGAAATTCCAAAAGACCTAGTGCCAGAAGGCAGCAAAGAGATTCAGACACTTTTTGCACAAAAACTAAAACTTGGATTTAAACACAGCGAAGCCATTTCAGAATTTGCCTTCAAACTGAATGACAAACCAATGACACTTAAACGCACCACGGAGGGCTTCGTCTTAAACCTTCCTGAAAAAACCTTTTATCCGGGGGAAAAACTTAAGTTTCAGCTGAATGCCCAACTGAACGGTCACAAAGGATTTGATATCCGAACTGAAGCAGATCTCCTAGAAGTCAATATGTCGTCTCGCTGGCCACACCCCAGTTTTCAAGGACAACTTCCAGTTGATCAAACCATTTCAAAAGCGGGCTTCACAGCAAGGTGGAAACTGATCCAACCACAATTGAACCAAAGGATTTCGGTCGGCTTTATGTCTCCCGTCAATCACTACTCGCAAACATCCCGCGCCTTAAAATATAGCTTCCTCATTACGCTACTCGTTCTTACGGCACTCTTTCTTATCGAAACTCTCTGGTCGATGCGAATTCATGCCATGCAGTACCTACTCATGACGCTTCCACTTAGCGTGTTCTATGTGCTCCTACTAGCGGTCTCGGAACAAACAGGATTTCTTACGGCTTACATTTCCGCAAGTGGCGCCGTAATGGGATTGCTGTTCATCTACTTTAAAGCGATTGGCGCAACGCTCAAACAATCTTTCGTACTCATCACGGTCATTGCCGGCGTAAAAGCCTTGATCTACACGATGCTCTCTAGCGAAGACTTCGCTTTGCTAATCGGGTCCATTAGCTTATTCCTGACGCTGTCGGCCTTCATGTTAATGACGGCAAAAGTAAATTGGACACTTGCTGCCAGCCGCCAAAAGCAGGAAGCTTAAACCAATGGAGTCACCGGTGCTAAAGGTCTTGCTGGTCGAAGATGAAATTTCAATCGCCGACAATGTACGAGTCGCTCTTCAACAAGAGGGCTACTCGCTCGACCACGCAAAAACTGGCGCCGAAGGACTTCAATTGATCAACTCACAAACTTACGACGTTTTGATATTCGACGTCGGCCTACCGGACCAAACCGGCTTTGAACTTTGCAAGAAAGTGCGTGCCAAAGTTCAAACTCCCCTCCTCTTTTTAACTGCGAGAGGTGAGGAGATCGACAAAATCGTCGGGTTTGAACTTGGCGCCGATGATTATCTAACGAAACCGTTCAGCCCACGTGAACTTGCGATGCGCGTTCGCGCTCTCGCGAAACGCGCACAGGCCAACCTCAAAACGACAGAGCCTAGCCACGTCAGTCAGCGGGGGCTTTTTAAAATTGATCACGAAAAAATGAAGATTCAGTTCGATGGCGTCACTCTCGAACTATCTCGTTATGAATACCGCTTGATGGAACTAATGATCAGACGACCTGGAGTCGTCTTTTCACGCCAGCAATTGATGGAGGCTGTGTGGGAGGACCCGGGAATGAGCCTCGAGCGAACTGTTGATGCACACATTAAATCACTTCGTGCAAAACTGAAGGCCGTGAAACCCACACATTCGCCCATCGAAACTCATCGCGGTACTGGTTACTCGCTAAAGGAGTCATAGGAATTGAGAAATCTTAAGCTTTCGGTTCGTATGGCTCTCAGCTTCGCTGTTGTCACTTTCTTATCGACAGGAATCGTCGCCCTTGGCGCCTACCGCGAAATGCGTCCGATGCTGCTTGAAGCAGTTGAACTAACCTTGATCGATGCCTCACGGATCCTCGCTTCTGAAATTGCAGAACAAGCGGAAAAATCGGGTCAACTGAAAGCGTCGATCAAAGATCTCGAAAAAAGTTTTGCTCGCCTTGTGAACACAAGCTTTCCCCACCGAAATTCATCGGACCTCGAAAGCCACCGGGATCTTCGCGTCTATGTTACGGATGAAAAAGCGGAGGTGGTTTTCGACAGCAAGTCGGGGGAATCCGTTGGAAAAGATTTTTCAAACTGGCGCGATATCAATTTAACCTTAAAAGGTAAGTACGGCGCCCGCGCCACAAGGCAAAACCCCGACGATGCAGCCACTAGCATCCACTTCATTGCTGCGCCGATTATCGTAAATGGAAAAACCATTGGTGCAGTGTCGATTGGGAAACCGGTCGATAGTGTCGCGACCCAGATTCGCAGAAATAAATTTCGCGTTCTTTTGATCTTTTTTCTGACGCTCATTCTTTCTTTGCCTCTCGCCTATATCGCCAGCGGATTGATTGCACGTCCCATTCAGCGACTTAAAAAGTACGTTGAACTGCGACGCGCAGGAATGTCGGCCACCTACCCGCGCCTTGCAGATGATGAGATTGGATCGCTAGCAATCGCATTTGAAGATCTCAGAGAAAAGCTTGAAGGGAAAAAGTACGTCGAAACCTACGTGCACAATCTGACCCACGAAATGAAGTCACCATTGACCGGCATTGTAGGCGCAGTTGAACTTCTGCAAAGAAGTCAGCTGGAAGAAAAAGATCGCACTCATCTATTGGGAAACATCCAGACCGAGGCCAAGAGGCTTCATGATCTCGCCGAAAGATTGCTTGAACTTGCATCGCTTGAGGCACGCACCGGTAAACTTAAACTTGAAAGTTTCGATGTTGGCCTCCTCGTCGATGAAGTTCTAGAAAGCTTCTTCACACAAGCCCGCACACTTGGCGTCGCACTTCGTTCAGAAGTTCCCGACGGTGTTTCGCTTTTTGCGGAGCGGTTTTTAGTTTGGCAGTGCCTTTCTAACCTCATTCAAAACTCCCTCGACTTTTCTTCGGAGGGCTCTGGAACAATCACCATTTCCGTCGCTCGCCAAGATGGTACCGTGAAGCTTGTGGTAAGGGACGAGGGCGTTGGATTTCCGGACTTTGCCTTAGACCGTGCGACTGAAAGATTCTTTTCAATGGAGCGGCCGCGCACTGGGAAAAAGAGCTCGGGCCTTGGCTTAAGCTTCGTCGAACAATGTATGGCGCTTCATGGCGGGACAGTGAAACTTCAAAACGCCAATCCCAAGGGCGCCATCGCCGAACTCACCTTCAAGGCACGCCAAACCACGAATGCGGACCGGCAAGTCGATAGGTACTAAATGCTTTCGGCCCTCGAAGGTCGCGAAAATAAAGTGGCCCGCGATCAAAGAGCGATTCCCAAAGGGGAAAGCCCTCCTCCGTCGCAAAATAGCGAAGCAGATCTTTAGCCGCTCCTGGTCCGAATTCCTTTTCTAAAATTGGTGTCACGTAGATCCACTGCAGTGCATGCGCCGAACCTGTGTGACTGATCTCCGCACCTTCAAAATCAAACCAAAGTTGACCGCGGCCTAAAACCTGACGACGAAATTCATCCGGCCGCAACGTTTCAGAAGTCGATCCAATCGGCCCCCAGCCTTGCTCGGATGCAATGTTTTGTAACAGCTGAGGCTTCCCTCTTAACGCCGGCAAAAGTGATTCAGCGCTTCCCAATTTCCCAGACCGAGCAATTCTAGTCGCGGCCTGTTCCGCCATTTCGGAAACAAATGTTTCGATAGATTCGTGGTCTTGAAACAAGACATTTACTCGTCGTGCCATACCAGCGATCCGCGGATCTTTTGGCAGCAATGCACTTTCAATCGGTTCGATCACTCCGAATGGGATCTCAGGCCGGCCCGCTTTAAGAAGCGCTTCATTTTGTTTTTCAGCCACTTTTTTTGAGGAGTCTCGAACAAATCGGGCTGCATTTTGTGCAAAGGATTTTACGATTGCTCGGGATTCGTCTGTTAATCCATCAAGCGATTCATATTCTAATGGGCAACTCGCATGAGAGACGGCAGAGGCAACAGTGAGCGCGCTCACAACCGCGACGGTCACAAAAGTTTGGAGAAATCTTCCTAGGGAAACCACAATGACTGTTCGGCATTTACCAGCAGATCATCTAGCTTGGTTAACCCGATTCCCGGCGAGCTCGACCTACGTCCATGATCGTTGCCCTGTCGGGCGTCATGAATTGGTGAACGGCAGCTACTCTCCTTAAACTATCGAGGTGCAATACATTAGCGAAGCGGCTCGGTTTAATATTCCAGCTATATATTCCAAGGTTGCTGTTTTGCTTTGCTTGAGCGTCCTACTTTCGTCGTGTGGAAAGTCGCCCGAACAGCAAAGCGTCGCATCGAAATCAGAAGAGACTCCGGTCAGTCACCCTCAACCGCCAAACACGCGACCGACTCCGCCCCCGCCCGCCACTTGGCTTCGCGGTGAAATCATCGAAGCCGATGGGCGACCGAATCCCTACGGTCTAGAAGAAAATGTTTACGAGGAAACGCTCCAGCGCGGGCGAGTTCACCCACTGGTCTATCCCGTGACCGTCACCGGCGCCCTTTTGCCGTATCGATCCATCAAACGATTTTTGGATGTTCCTTCGAACAATCCACTTCGCGCGATCCTGCAAAATCTGTCGCAAGCCTTTACTTCGATCGAATCTTTTTCGGATGCCATGACATGGCTTGGGTTACATCGCTTTCCAAAAAATGCCGGCACTTCAATAGAAGCGATCCCGCTTCCACCTGGTTACAAAGTCGGCGATCCGATGGGCCTAAGTAAAATCAAAACGTCGAAGGGAACTGGCTTCACGATTAGCTGCGCTGGCTGTCATGTCGGTCAACTGTTCGGCCAGCCAGTTTTCGGTTTAACGAATCGGTTCCCTCGCGCAAATCAGTTTTTTATCCGCGGAAAGACGATGACGGAGCTTGCGCCTACTGCCCTTTTCCAAGCGGCAACCGGCAGCAGAAAAGGCGAAGCCGAGATGTATCGACGCACTCGACACAACATGCGTTTTGTCGATAGCAAACGTCCCGAAGTCTTAGGCCTTGATACGTCGCTTGCGCACGTTGCTCTCTCTTTGGCGAGACGCGATCGCGATCAGTATGCCACCAAGAATCCAGACAAACCCTATTCACCAGATGATGAGATTCTTAAGACATTCCCTGCTGACAGCAAACCCGCTGTCTGGTGGAACGTGAAATACAAGAACCGATTCCTTTCGGATGGCTCGGTCGTTTCCGGCAATCCGATCGTTACAAACATCTTGTGGAACGAACTTGGCCGCGGTACCGATCTCATTGAGCTAGAAAAATGGCTTCTCAAAAACGGCCAAATTTTGAAAGAGCTAACGACCGCCGTTTTTTCAACGACGGCACCTGCAATCACGGATTTCTTTCCTGCCGAGCAAATCGATTTAGAAAGAGCCAAGCGTGGTCAGGCTCTTTTCACAGCTCACTGCGCCCGTTGCCACGGACAATACGAAAAAGCGTGGGACCTAGCTGCCAATACAAGCGGTCCAAATGGTCTCGACCCACGAGAACTCTTAAAGACCACAAAAGTTCTCTATCCAAAATCCACACGGGTCGTGGATGTCGGCACCGACCCACACCGCTACCAAGGAATGAAATCGCTTCTTGCACTCAACACTCTGAAAATTTCAAAACTCAATGGCGTAAAGATTGAAACGCAAAAAGGCTACGTACCGCCGCCGCTTGTCGGCATCTGGGCCAGGTGGCCCTACTTTCACAATAACTCGGCTCCAAGCCTCTGCGCCGTGCTGACACCAAGCGACGATCGTCCCGACACCTACTGGGCCGGAGAGCCATTAATACAATCGCGAGACTTCGACTTCGAATGCAATGGCTATCCATTGGGTTCTCGCACTCCGCGAAGCTGGATGAAGTCACGAGAGTACCTTTTCGACTCGCGCAAGCCGGGCCTCAGTAACCAAGGTCACGATGACGGAATTTTTCTCAAAAACGGAAAGCTCATCTTCTCGCCAGCCGATCGATCTGATCTCATTCAATTTCTTCAAACGCTGTAGGCCTTCACGGACGCCGCATCCCTTGAAACACCGAAGTTTTACATAGCCAAATCGCTGCTTCTCGAAGCACGGCAGAGTGCGCTAGACGGTGGGCCTTAACAACTGCGCCTTCCATCGCATATTCCTAGGAGCCCAAATGGCATCGAAACTCGCTAAGGTTCTTGTTTCCTTTGGTTCATTACTTATGGGACTCGCAATCGCGCCCAACGCAAAAGCGCAAGACGAGCGCTTTCTTTCGGCGCTCGAACTTGCGATTGAGCATTTTAATTCTGACGCCAAGTCCGAGTTGAAATCCTGGGGCCCGCAACACACTTTCATGTACAAAGCCCTGGAAGCCGTTGAAAAGGCTAAACCCGAACTTAAAGGCGTCGGCAAACTGTCCGTCATTCAAGGGGAAGCGAAGTTCAGAACATTGTCTTTTCAAACTTATGATCTTGCAGCGGATCAGGCACAGGTACAGGCACTCAAGGCGCAGATTTCCGAAATTTCAAACGGCTGCGGCTACCACCGAAACACTTTAGTTGAAGAACAAGATCTAGGCTTCACGAAACCTAGTCAGTCAACGTCGGTCGAGATTGCTTATCAACTTGAATCTCGCGGTACGAAGAAGTGCGTTTCACCAGTTGCCAAAATGTTGGCTGACTTCGGACTCAACCGCCTGGTCGTCAAAGAGCGAAGCGGCGGGTACCTTTCCAGTTACGAAGTTTCACTCGAAGTGGGCGTGAATACGTGGCAGGACATGCGCTACGTCAAAAATCAGGCACTCTTGATCGCCGGGATCGATCAGAACTTCCTCAAGGCTCTGAACCCACCAGCTGGGACGATGGTCATTGGCGCATCGAGCGATATTGCTCTTGTCGGTTCGACGGGCAAAGCTTCATTCAACGACAAGTTTACCCTGGTCTATTATCAAGGCTCCGGCGATTGCCCCGCTGGCTGCATCCACAAAGTCTACACCACCGTCGAAGTCACCCCAAAACCTGGCACGGACCCGCTCAAGCCTGAATTCACAATCAACTAAGCCAAACGGCCTTTTATTTCCTTGAAATGCGCCGCTCCAAATTTCAGGAGCGGCTTTTTTATTTCAGTCGCCCTCACCAGAAGAGCTGGCTACAATTTCCACATGAGCAATTCCTTTGGCCGCGAAAAATTGCATGAAGTCACACAGCACGAAAAAAAGGGCGAGCGATGGTTTCGTTCAACAGATTTCGACCTGACGTTTGGCTCTGACTATGTGCTCGTCGACTACCGCCGCGGCTCGAACACGTACCACGTCGAATTTAAAAACGAAAAGCGAAGAGTTCTTTTGATAGATGCCGGCGACTCAAGGACCAAGTTCAATCCGTCGGCAATCGTGGTTGGTGAACAACCCGCTCTCCCGGATGGTCTAAAGGCTCGCTTCAATGAACTCGCCTCCCAACTCCCGGCAGAACTGCGTGAACAAGCCGAAACCGCCCTTCGTTAAAGGAAAATATGACTAAGCTCATTATTCTCATTTTCGCACTGTTTTCAGGTTCGGTTGAAGCAGCGCAAATCAGCGCAAAACACTTTCCATGGGTTCAAGCGGCCGCAGATTCTGGAGCAAGTGAACTTCAAATTTGCGGTTCAAGTAAGATCGTCCCCTCAAGACGTTCAATCCAACGTCACTTTTTAGTCGGCGCCGAGAAACGTGGATATTTTGCGACTGGTCTTCCGACGATTGAAAAGTATTTTCAAGTGCTCGCAACACACAATCTCGCGGAGGCTAAAGTCGAAATGGAAAAACTTTTTTCCAACGCGGAACTTTGGACTGTGACAACCGAGGTTCAATCGCTTGGCAAACCAACAGCGGTCGAACTTCCCTTCACCGCGACAGTAAAGGACTGTGTTGAAGGAGCAAAAACAACGCTCGGCAATGATTGCTCCAAAAACGCGGGCGTCAATCTCACATCATGCTGCCGCGAAAAGTTTGTCGGACCGGTCGTAATTTGGGGATCAAAGCAAGATCACAAACTTTACTTTTCCCCAGATCCAAGCGTTAGTCTCAAAGTTCCAAACGAATCGACCCATCGGTACTGCAACGTCGCCGAGCCTATGAAACTTCGGGCAAAGCAGCTGCAATGAGAGACGTCAATGGGCATGCGGCACTGAACGTACTCGTCATTGGCGGAACGCAGTTCATCGGGCGCCATGTCGTCCATCGACTGCTCGAGCAGAATCACAGAGTGACGCTCCTCAATCGAGGAAAGACCGGCCCCGCTCTTTTTTCACAACTGAAATGTATTCGTGCAGATCGCGAGCACGACGACCTTCATAAAATTCCAGAGCTACGCCAAGACTGGGATGCTGTCATCGACCTTTGCGCCTACTTTCCGAATTCACTTCCTCGCCTTTTCGAAGCGCTAAAAGGACGAGCAGGACTTTATGTTCAGTGCAGCACAATTAGCGTTTACAAATCGTCCATCAATATTGATCCCTCGCGCGCGCTTTCCGAAACATCAGAAATGTTTTCCTGCACAGCAGAGGAGGCGGTCGATGCTTCGATGAGGACCTACGGTCAACGAAAAGCCGAATGCGAGCGCATCGCCATGAACCAACAAGTGGGAGGAATTCCTTGCGTGGTCATTCGACCAAGTGTGGTGTACGGAGAACATGATCACACTGATCGATTTGCCTACTGGATTTGGCGAGCCGCGGGAGAACGCAAATTTATTTTGCCCGAAGGTGGCCTCACAACAGTTCAAAAAACGTATGCGCCAGATTTAGCTTGGGCCTTTGTCAGCGCATTAAACAAGCCGTCCGCTATCAGTAAAGCCTATAACGTCGCCGACACCTTCCCTCTAAATTTGCGAACTACCATAAAGCTCATTGGGGATGCCGTTGGTCGCGATGCACTGAAAAATACCATCCCCGTCAGCAGTGAGAAGCTTCAAGATTTGGGTGTTTCTCCCTGGGCCGACCTTCCACTTTGGATTCCAAGTACGAACTTTCTTGTCGACACTTTTCTTGCCCAGCGAGATCTCGGCTTTGTTAGCACAGCACCTGAAATTGCACTGAAAAATGCGACGGAGACATTCTTAAAGCTCAACCGAGCTCCGAAGACGGGCTTAAGCCCCGAGGCTGAATCCGTACTTCTACAAAAAATGCTATGAAAAATTCCGTTGTGGTAAACGTTTAATTCAAACTTGTCCGCAAAATTTCGTCTGGATTCAGATAAATAATTTTCTTCCACCCTTGAGTCGATCGATCGAAAAGATGCGGATATGGAATCAAAGTAACGATTGAATAATGCACGTGAGGAGGCTTCCCTTTCGCGTTCCCCGTGTCCCCCACAAGACCGATGGTGCTTCCTTGACCAACAGGCTCTAAAATCGAGACGTCGATTCTGTCTAGATGAGCAAGGTAGTGAAGCCGCCAACTTCCACCGAGGAGCAATACGACTTTTCCACCTAACGCGATTTCTCCGGCGAAAAGTATAAGTCCGGAAACAGGTGCCTTTGCGATGACTCCTTTATCCGCAAAGATGTCGATGCCCTTGTGAACCCCAGAAATGCCCCACGGTTCATACCAAAAAGTTTTCTCATTCCAGGACTGAACGGAGGCACCAGCCACGGGAATCTGAGTCTTTCTGCCAAAGGCCATTGGCACGAGCAAGAGCAACAGAAGAGAACCAATTATCCACTTCCTACCGAACCTTTTCACCATTCCCCAATTGAACTACCAACACGGACTTTCATCTAGCAAAACTTCAATTCCCTCCTACCTTTTGAATGCGGCGCAGGTTTCATTCATCCTATTGGTTCTAAAATCGTCGAATATGGGGAGACCTGAAATGCGAACTCTTATCGCGGGCCTCGCGACAACTTTTGCGATCTTGCTTACATCTGGTTGTGTCGTTGCGTACAAAACCAACGGTGTCACCGATAGTCTCAATTCAAGTATGCACAGTCTTGACACCACATTTGGACAAGTGGATGCCGACCACAATGAAAAGAAGAATCTCTTCGAACGAACGCTTAAAGATGGTGGCAAGCGAACTGAAATGCCGTACCGCGAACTCGATCAAGCGTTAAAAAGAATGTCTGATGCCCATCGCTCGATTGCAAACGAGCGAAATGCGCTCATCGCCGACAAAGCGGCTCTCGAGGCCAAACTTCAGGGAAAAGATCGAGTCCGTTCCGATGATCCCGCCTACCAACATCTCAATGAAACTCAAAAAAAATGGAAAAATGCCTTTAAGACCATTGAAAAAACGATGGTCCGCTACCAAGAGGCCTCAAAGGCCTTCGTCGACAGTGCCACCAAACATGGCTTTAGAAAAGTCGACACCAACCAGCTGAAATCGCAAGGCGAGCGTTTAGACAAAGAATATTCGACGGTCGTTGGCCAAATTCAAAGTAAAATTGACGATACAAAAGCGCAGGTACAAAAGCAGCCTCCAGAAAAACAGACTTTGAACCAACCGATACTTGGTCAAATTCAATCGATCGTTGATCGAATCAAAGCCAAGGAGCCTGACGTCAAAGCCTCGATTCAGAATCTGCTTGGAAGTCTCGAGCCAAACCAACAAATTTTAGTTGGCCCGAAATCAAAGAGCCACAGCGCACTTAAAAAACTGGAAGCTCACATCGCAGAAATGAATTCTCAAACGAGTGAAATCCAATCTCTTGTCGGAAAGCTTCAGCGTTAATATGGCAAAATCAAAGCTAGATTCAAAGTTAGGCGATTGGCAAAAAGCAGGTCTCATAGATTCAACTCAAGTTGAAAAAATTCGAACTTACGAAGCATCTCTTCCGGAAAGCTCTTGGATCCTTAGCAGTCTTTTGATTCTTGGCACGTTGATTGTCGGAATCGGCGTCATCTCGCTCGTTGCATCCAACTGGGACCAAATTCCAAACTTCGTAAAACTTTGCGTTAACTTTATCGTTCTTGGGATCGTCGGCTACCGAATCTACGTCGCTGATCAACAGAGAAAACCAATTCTCTACGACTCGCTGATCTTTGGGCTGATGATTCTCGTTCTTG
>JAXMMN010000361.1:0-5094 GCA_034366485.1 Bdellovibrionales bacterium | reverse complement strand
GACCCGACTTAATTTTGACCTGCATTCGCGCGATCAAGTTAACGGCCATCTTTTCGTGGACTTTGCACATCTTCAATTCGTCACGACGATATGAACGCTGCGACGGAGTCAATGTTCCCGTTTCAAGTTCCATTTCGTAATCGAGTTTCGAAGCGCGAATGCCAACAAGTTCTTTTGTCTGTTGCTTGAAGAGCTTGCTCACGCCAGAAAGTGGCGCAACTTCCAGCCATTCTTTTTTATTCTTGTACCAAGACACCATTCGTAAAAAGCGCGCCTTGTTTTTTGCCAATGTGAAACGTGGGAACTGATCTTCTGGCAAAGCCAAAATATCATCGATCATATCGAGATCGAGATCGTCTTCTTCCGACTCATCACCAAGAAGGCGTTTTCCGTCTTGAACTTTATCAAGCATCTGCGCTTTCAACATGTCTTGAAGATCAGCCGCTGGATCCGAATCAACGTCGCTCCATGCAGCCCGTGCGCCGCCCGTGCTACCCATTTCATCTTCATCGTCAGAATCAAGATCAGCCGAATCGAGGTCGGCAGCATCCAAACGTGAGTTTTCGAGGTCTTTAGATTTCATATCAGAACCAAGGTCGTCGTTTCCGCGAACGGCCGGTGTTGCATGAATGTCTGGCTGAATATCAGACTGTGTGTCAGAAGCGGTGTGGATGCTCAAAGGTAGCTCTCCTTGAATCGAAGTGGTCGAACGAGTGCTTATAGCACAGATGTGGCCACCTTTGTAATTGACGACAAAATTCTTCTTATATGTGCCCGATTTACAGCCATCTATTCAATATCGTGGACAAAAATCACCTGAAACCAGCTCTGGCAAGGGCGACCACCGGCCATAATTTACGACGCGCCGCGTGTAAAATTAGCCGGCTCTAGGCGCATGTTTCACCCATCTTGGAACCAGCCTTAATCCATTGTTAACGCTGAAGAATCTGGCACGCCTTGATTGAATAGTAAGAAAGGACCATGGAGGCCCCCGCCCGCCGAATTCCTATCAAGGCCTCCATCATTGCGACTTCCTCATCCAGCCAGCCTCGCTCGGCGGCGGCAAGGATCATCGCGTATTCCCCACTGACCTGATAGGCCGCAATCGGAAGCGTCGTCTGCCGTCGAAGTTCAGAAATCACATCTAAGTAGGCCAGCGCCGGCTTCACCATCAAAACGTCGGCCCCCTCTTTCGCATCAAGCAAAGCTTCGCGAAGTGCTTCTCTTCGATTGGCTGGGTCCATTTGGTAGGTTTTTTTGTCGCCGGCTTTAGGAGCCGAATCCAGCGCATCACGAAAGGGTCCGTAAAACGCGGACGCATATTTCGCGGTGTACGCCAAAATGCTTCGATCAGAAAAGCCGTTACCGTCGAGCGCACGTCGAATGTATCCCACTCGCCCGTCCATCATATCACTCGGTGCAATCCAATCAGCCCCGGCCTCGGCTTGGCAAAGAGCCATTTCGGCTAAAATCGGAAGAGTTTCATCGTTTAAAATTTTTCCGTTTTTCACGAGGCCATCGTGACCATCTGTCGAGTACGGATCCATCGCCACGTCGGAGATCACTGTTAACTCCGGAAGCGCGGATTTCAATTCTCGAATCGCACGCGGAAGAAGCCCGTCGCGATTCGTTGATTCTTTAGCGAGACGATCTTTTTTGCTGTCAGAAATCTTTGGAAAAAGAGCGACCGCAGGAATCCCAAGCGCTGACGCTTCCTTCGCTTGTTTTAGAAGCCGATCGATGGAAAACCGAAACTGCCCGGGCATCGAGGCGATTGGGTCGGCGACGTTTTTTCCGTCACAGACAAAAAGTGGAAGAATGAAATTACTTGGACTTAAAACTGTCTCACGAACAAGCGAGCGAACAGATTCCGAACTTCGATTGCGACGTGGTCGAGAGGTATTCAGTGACATCAGGCTTTGCTCGCTTTCCCTTGATTGGCGACGGCGTGCATCGCATTCGCTATTTCATCTGCATTTCCGAGGTAACGCTTGGAAACAAACTTCAATCCGCGATCTAAAGTGATTTCGAGCGGCACGGCGGTTGGAATATTGAGTTCCAAAATCGCTTCTTCCGACATCCCTTCGAGATGCTTCAAGAGCGCTCGGATCGAATTTCCATGAGCAGAAATCAAAACTCGCTCACCTTTTAGAAGCGAAGCTGCAATGGTTTCGCTCCAATATGGAAGTACACGTGCAACGGTGTGACTGAGGGCTTCGCAATCTGGAAGCTGATCGCGCGGAACACCAGCGTACTTCCTATCGCGCGACGGATGATCCGGAGAATTTTTATCCATTGCAGGCGGCGGTGTTGAATAGCTTCGGCGCCAAATTTTAACTTGGTCTTCCCCGTGCTTAGCGGCCGTTTCTGCTTTGTTGAGGCCCGTCAGTGCGCCGTAATGACGCTCATTCAAACGCCACGTCTTTTCGACGGGAATCCAAGAGGAATCAAGTTCGGCCAAAACCGTTTCCAAAGTAAGAATCGCGCGCTTGAGAACCGAAGTGTAGGCGCGATCGAATTCAAGGCCGGATTCCTTCAGCACTCGTCCGGCTCGAAGCGCTTCCTTTTTTCCTGTCTCCGAAAGACCAACGTCCTTCCAACCCGTGAATCGATTTTCATGATTCCAAGTGCTCTCGCCATGCCGAAGAATCACTAGCTTGATGTGGTTACCCGTTGTGTCTTTCATTTAAAACTCCTTCAAGGACCGCTAAAAACTTACGACTGTCTCAGATTGACGCAGAAATTCGACGAAAAACTGCCCAAATGTAGCCGAAATCTTCCGATAAGAAATATGAGGGTAAATATGCGACAAATCAAAAAGATCGGTATGTTTTTTGTGCTAGCCGTCGTTGGTATGGGGTTATCGGCTTTTGCCCTAGAGAAAGTCACCAAAGGTGAAGGTGGTCTCGGCGGACTGGCCAGCGCAGTTGAAGCGCTCAAAATCAAGTCTTTGAAACCAGGAATGCCGCCAGAGGAAGTTAAACGCCAGGCGGCACTTGCGCCAAAGGGCGCGATGGGACTTTTAAAATCTCTCACGACGTCGCAGTCATTGACCATGAATCACCCCGCAAGCGCCGCTTCGACGGCACCAGACGTCAAGCAGGCGGAAACCTATATCGCTGTTAAAAATAACCACGCTGCGATCCTTGAGCGCCAAACTGATCTCGATACCGCTTCTCCAACGAACGTGAAAGGCGTGGTCGAAAGTCAAAAGGTCGAATCCCTTCAGGGGCAAATCGTTGAAGTTTCGCAAACTCAAGATGGACGCGACGTGATTGCCGTCGTCAGCGACCCATCTGTACAAAGTCACAGCGACATAGACCGTATCATGGCGATGAACATCCCGGCGGATCTTCGCGCCAAGATTTTGAAAAACTATGAATTAACTGGAACACTTCCAGAGATTTTGGTGAAAGAAAAAGCGAAACGGAAGCCGTCCAGCAATCTTGATGCGGATGATCCCTACAATAAGCAGAACTGGTAACCATCGCCTACCGGCGACGTTTGCCGCCGCCGCCTTGACCGCCGCCGCCACGTGGACCGCCGCCTTGAGGCTGCGGTCGCGAGCCACCACCCGGATTTGGAACAATTGGACGTGGGCCGCCCGAACTTTGCGGCTGCGGCCGAGGACGATTTTCGTGCGGTCGAATAGCAGGACCGTCGGCAGACGCCCCACCTTGTTCATCGCCATCAGTATCGTTTGCGGCATAGCCACCAGCATCGCTTGTGGTATCGCCACCGCGATCCCGGTCGCGATCGCGACTTGCACTGGAATCACGAATCACAGTTTCATCTTCCACCCGGTCGCCAATGGCTTTGGCGATTTTTGATTTCCGCCCACCAATTTGACCCGACTGCTTTGCCAGCTGTTCTGTCATATCGACCGTCACATCACCGAGGCACTGAAGCTGACACGCCAAACGACGACGATCGATAAACCAACCGCTTCCGATCAACGAAAGTTCTTCGCCGGCTGGAGGAAAAACATTGTTGTCGCCATCGACAATTTTTACTCGGCATTCGGCACACGACGGCACACCTCGACAAACAGACTTCACGTAAATGCCGTGATCTTCTGCCAAGTGCATGACGCTTTGGCCGGGTTTGATCTCAAATTCGACATTTTGTGGAACGAATTTTACTTTCACTTCATGTCACCTTGAGCTTGAGGAACTTTTTCTTACCCGCTTTTACGACAACATCTTGTCCGGCCTTTAAAGAAAGCTTTGCCGCAAGATCCAACTTTAGTTCACGAATTTTTTCGCCGCCAATTTCAAGACCGCCGCCTTCAATCAAGCGCCGCGCTTCTGAAGTTGAGGCCACAAGACCCAGTTCCTTAAGGACCGACGAAATATCACAAGCGCCGGAAAGCGCTGCTAGTGCATAGGGTGCTTCCGGCATTTCATCTGGCAGACCTTTATGCACGAAAATCCGTTCGAATTCTTCGACGGCTGCGACTCCTGCGGCTTCACCGTGAAACCGACTGACGATCTGCTTTGCCAAACGAACTTTGTAATCGCGCGGATTCACGTTTCCTGCGGCCATGACGGATTTCATCGCAGCGATTTCTGTCAGCGGTACTTCTGTCAGAAGTTCATAATAACGGAGCATCAACACGTCGGACACGCGCATCGTTTTTCCGAACATGTCGCGAGGTGTATCGTCAAAGCCGATGTAATTGTCGAGGGACTTGGACATTTTATTGACGCCATCAAGGCCCTCAAGCAAAGGCGTGGTCATGACGATTTGCGATTCAAGCCCATAGGCTTTCTGCAAATCGCGCCCAACCAAAAGGTTGAACAGCTGATCGGTTCCGCCAAGTTCCACATCAGATTTCAATGCAACAGAATCGTAGCCTTGCATCAGTGGATAAAGAAATTCATGGATCGCAATCGCAACGCCACCTTTGTAGCGCTTCGAAAAATCATCGCGTTCGAGCATTCGGGCGACGGTGTACTGCGCTGTGATCTTGATGAAATCAACCGGCGAAAGCTTATCGATCCAAGTCGAGTTATGAACGATCTTGGTTTTCTCTGGATCAAGAATTTTAAAAATCTGTTTTTCGTAGGTCTTCGAGTTCGCTGCCACTTCTTC
>JAXMMN010000360.1:0-4285 GCA_034366485.1 Bdellovibrionales bacterium | reverse complement strand
GACTCTTCGTCGACGGTGATTTCTTCGCGGTAAGCATCGCACATCACAACCAAAACCAACCGATCACAACCAACAGCTGTTTCGATCGCGTAAGGAACATAGCGTTCTTTTGTCGCCTCTTCGAAGTAATCTAGCTTCTTTCCGCTGAACTTCGCATGTTGTGTAAGATCGAAGTCACCACGGTTGTGAACGCCTTCAAGCTCCTGCCAGCCAAACGGAAAGAGATACTGAACATCGACGGCTGCCTTTGCGTAATGCGCAAGCTCATCGGGACCGTGCGGTTTCCAGCGAAGGTTTTCTTCACGGATACCGATTTTTTTGTAAAACGCCCAGCGCGCTTCACGCCACTTTTCGTACCACTCGGCATCTTGGCCAGGTTTTACAAAGTATTGCATCTCCATCTGTTCGAATTCGCGCGTGCGGAAAATAAAATTGCCGGGCGTGATTTCGTTGCGAAACGATTTACCGATCGCCGCAATTCCAAACGGAATTTTTTTGCGCGAACTCGTAAGCACGTTTTCGTAGTTCACATAATGACCTTGCGCTGTCTCGGGGCGCAGGTACACGACGGCTCCTGCATCTTCCGTTGGTCCCATGTGAGTTTTAAACATGAGATTGAATTTTCGTTCTTCCGTCAGGTTCTTCGATCCGCAGCTGGGGCACTTTTTATCTTTGATGTAGCTGTCTGTGTTGTCGGCACGAAACCGAGTTTTACAGTCTTTGCAGTCGACCAACGGATCGCTGAAACCATCGACGTGGCCGGACGCTTTCCAAACGGTCGGATGCATCAAGATCGCAGCATCAAGACCGACAACGTCGTCGCGGCGAACCATCGAGTTCCACCACGCTTTTTTCACATTCATTTTTAGCTGCGCGCCAAGCGGTCCATAATCCCAGCACGAATTCAATCCACCGTAAATTTCACTCGACTGAAAAACAAAGCCGCGACGTTTCGACAGCGACACCATCGTCGCCAAATCGGAAAGACGTTTTACGGAATCACTGGTCGCGGGTGAGCTTGAAGACATCGGCATTCGTCCTTTGTGCGGGGCTGTTTTTACAGCCCTGTTTAAGCGAAGCCTTAAATTGCAACCGAAGGGGGCCTCGGGTCAAATCTCATAGACAGAAATAAGTGGTTTCAGAGGGAGAGTCGGCGCCTAACGCAATGCAGACTATGCTGCTGCGGATGCTTAGCCTTTGGGCCCTTTTAGAATGGCGTCGGCAGCCGCCTGAAGGAAGGCGATGGAGTCGGGACTCTTTGATCGGGCCAAATGAAAGGCCTGGATTACGGATTCGCGCGAAGCACCTGCTGGAACACCAAGCACTTCGAACGCGTCCCAGGTGTGACCGTTCCAATTGAAAAAGACATTCAGCTGCCGCGAGGTCGCTGCATTTTCCTCTTCCAGGCGCCGCAACGCCGCCGCACCATATTCATTTCCACCGTGGCCCCTCGGAGCGCCAGATCGGCCAGAGATATTTCGCCCGCCCGGGTTCCCGTTAGACTGGGCGGTACGCAAAGGAGGAATTTGTGAGGTCAGGGCTCGAGAGGTTTCCTGCCGACCGCCCTTTGCGCCAAGCTCGTCGACGGCGGTCATCCGGCGTGGACCGCCAAGATCGAGCGGGCCGGTTTTACGTTCCCTTCGACCGAAGGCAAGCGAAAGCCCAATCGCCGTGACAATCAGGGCGTTCAGCGCTACGACTTCGTCGAGTCCTAGGTTCGTCATGAAAAGTTACACTCCAGCTTGTATATACACACAGCTTATATCTTGTCGGAGCGCGACAAGACCGACTGTAGCTAGAGCTCGTCTCGAACTGAGACAAGAAGAAAAAAAGTGGGGAAAAGATGGCGACAATGAATCCATTTGAACAACAACGACCTGTCGATGGGATTAAGAAAATAATTTGTGTTTCTTCAGGTAAAGGTGGGGTCGGTAAAAGCACCGTGGCCGTCAACCTCGCAGCCTCCCTCGCTAAGCGCGGCCTCAAGGTTGGACTGCTGGACGCCGACATTTACGGCCCATCACTTCCCCGCATGAGCGGAACTCTTCATCAGAAAGTAGAGCTTGGCGAAGATAAAAAGCTTCAACCACTCGAACGCTTTCGCGTGAAACTGATGAGCATTGGCTACCTGATCGACGAAGATCTTGCGGTCGTTTGGCGCGGTCCAATGCTCTTTAAAGCCATGGATCAATTCTTTCGCGACGTCTCGTGGGGCGAGCTCGATTACCTCTTGATCGACCTGCCACCTGGAACGGGTGATATTCAACTTTCCATAGCGCAAAAGGTTCCGGTCGCTGGCGCGATTGCTGTCTCGACTCCGCAAAACGTCGCACTCACGGATGTCAAAAAGGCCATCGACATGTGGGCCCGCGTGCAAGTCCCCGTGCTTGGTGTCGTCGAGAACATGAGCTGGTTTATTCCACCTGGTTCGAACGAGCGAATGCAGCTCTTCCCAAAAGGTCAGATCGATTCTTGGCTAGCAGAACGTGGAATCGCGAAACTGGGAGAAATCCCGTTCAACCAAAACATCGGACTTGGCGCAGAAGCGGGAATTCCGGTCGTTGAAAGTGATTCTAAGTCGGATGAGGCACGCGCCTTTAATGATCTCGCAGGCCGAATCATGGAGCTCGTACCGCTCAACTAGGAAAACTCTGTTTTCCGTCTCGGTCATACACAGCGTCTCGAAATGAGACGCAAATGTGAAGCATTCCGCACAATTTGTCGACAACCATACTCTGGTTCAAAACCGATGGCATAATCTCGGTATGAGATGGATGTTTGGCGGCGTTTTGGTTTTGATATTAGGGACAACTGCCATAGCGCAGGATCGATCGCAAGGCACCGTGATCGACCTGCGGAAATACCAACACGTCGATGGCACTGTTCGCCCGCAACCGCAGACCTTCATTCCGGGCTTTACACGGGCGCCTCAGGCGAAGATTGTGAGCGAACCAGCTAGCGACGTGATCGTTGTACAACCACGTCAATCCATTCGAAGCGTCGGCAACCTTCGAGAAAAAATGTCTGTTGTCCGAGGCGAAGCGCTGTTGGGCCGCAGCGAATTTGAAATTTCATGTTCCATCGGCGCTGCGTACGCCCAGATCCCAGGCGAGGACGTAAGCTTTCGCTTCACCCGCCAAGCCGATTGTAAGACGATTCTGCAATCGACTTCCGTCACTCACCCCTGCCGCTCTCGCCTTGCTATCAATCGCAAGACCCAAACAATCGCACTCGTCGGAAAGGCCTGCGACGCTGGTCCGTTCCCGTCTGACAACGACAGCTCAATTGCGCAAGAGCGCGATCCAACAGATGCCGACGAAGCCGATTCGCTTTCTGCTCGAGCCAGGTCCGCTCGTATGCGCGTTCGACCAATTACCAAGTAATCCAAGCTCAAGTTCCGCTGTCAGCGTTCGACCATGGTCTGGTCCTAACGAGATCAAACCGGACCGCCATTCTGCCGAAAAGACAGCGTGAGCAAATGGCTTTTTCTGCTACCCATTTTATTCACCAACAATATTCTGTTGGCCGGAACGCCTACAGGCGAACTACCTTGCGCAGAACTCTACACGAAATTAAATTCCACGGTTAGCTCCGTCGCGCCGCCCGCACCGTCAGGCAGACTGGTCCCACCCAAACCAAGTGTTCTGTCTTCTGAAACTGTCGACTCTGTTCGGAGCGATCGCGATCGTTTGCGCGGAATTGTCCAACGAGACTTTAAAAACATTAAAGAAAGTAGTGAAGCGCCAGTTAAATCAAATTTTGTTGAGGCACTTTCGCTAGAGGCCGTGCAAACAGCAAATAAGATGGCGTCGAAAATGAAGGCTGATTTAGAGAAAAAAGGTTTCATTGTTGAGTTGAGAACGGCAAAGCCCGTCGACGCACTCCATGACGGTGAAGTTTATGAAATTCCAGAACACCAAACTCTGATCATTAAATCAGGATCAGCCAAAGGCCCATTTGCACGTGAGCTGCGCCGTCTTGAAAAATATATTGCAGATAGAAAAAAAGATCCGCAATTGCCTCCGGAAGTTCGAAACTTTGATTTCGAAATAAAAATAGATCCTTTGATTTCCGTCGCAAAAAACACTCAAGGATTTTTTTCGGCTTCGCCCACCTTTGGCCGAGGACTTACCCTTTCGCCTGCGAGTATCTTTAACGGACAGGACGTCACGCTTGAAGTGATGCGACATGAACTGCGTCACATGAAAGTTTACTTTGATCTTGCCTCCGGTAGACCCTCAGTTTCCCGCGCCGTTCTCGTCGACTTCAATTCGCCTCTCGGGGA
>JAXMMN010000359.1:0-1680 GCA_034366485.1 Bdellovibrionales bacterium | reverse complement strand
TCCATCGAGCTTATGAGCGAGCCTCATCCGATGATCGAAAAAGCAAAGTCGCGAGCTGTTCAGGTTTGCGTCTTCTGGCGCGAAGTCCTTATATCGGTCGACGAATTTCTTCCGGGCGAAGACATGCTCATTGAAATCAATGGCATTTTCCTTCGACTTGGCCGAGTGGGACGAGATCGTTCAGAGGTTCGCTGCCCCAACGGCACTGAGTTTTCCAATCGACCAGGCCGGGAGTCCGTGCTGCTGACGACGACACCGGTTACCTGGAAGGCCGACTGGGGTCTAACGATGTCGGCCCGCTATGTTCCGCAATCTAAGAATCGCAGAACCGGTATCGTACCTTTATTAGAAGATGAACTCATCGATCCGATTGTGATTTCAGGAATCATGCACGGGGCCGTTGCTGTGGCGAATATGTTGATCACACCCAAGCCGCATACTCCGCCCCCTGTTCCTGAACGAGTTGCGAAAATTGTTATGGCCGCACCGACTCCACCACCTGTCGTCGCGGTGGCAACTCCGACACCTACGCCTGTGCCGACACCTAAGCCAACTCCGATCGTGGCAAAGGCGACTCCGAAACCCACTCCGACTCCTCGCCTCGAGGCCAAAGCAACTCCGCCGCCGAAAGTTGAAAAGAAGGTTCCAGTTAAAAAGGACCCTCCAAAGGTAGCCAAAAAAGAGGAGAAGAGCGCCCCACCTCGAGCCGAGAAGGATCAGGTCGCTCCAAAGGTCGCAAAAGCCAATCCACCGCCACCTGGACCAAAGACCGAAGCTCCGCCCGCGCCAACACCTCGACCTTTTGATGCATCAAGCGTTGGAGCGTTGAAGGCCCTCAGCATGTTAAGCGCACCGATGCCCAATTCTGCGAACACGGAAAGAATCATCGTTCGCAAAACCGCAGCTGAAACTGATGGCGGCGGATCTGGAAGCACACAGCCGTCGACTGCATCTATGATGAAGGATCTTCCGCTGACAGAAGGTGGCGATGAAAACGGCACCGCCGGTGGTATGGCCCTCAAAGTTTCCGATGGCGGCGCAGGATACGGAACATCGGGCTTTTCCGGTAAAACCGGTAAGCGCAATGTGCTTGGCTCTGTCATCGGTGGAGCAAACTACACAGAGACAGCGAAAACCGAAGGCCTCACGCGCGAGCAGGTCATGAAAGTGGTCCAAAAGCACCATACGCAAATTCAACAATGCTATGAACGAAGCTTGATGGACGATCCGAATCTGGCGGGACGAGCAGAGTTTGAATGGGAAATTTCGGCCAAAGGCTCAGTCGGATCTGTTAGCGTGAAGGAGACCTCCTTGCGCAACGGCGACCGATTGCTTGATTGTGTAAAAGGGGTCTTCCGCGGAATGAAATTTCCAACAGCCAAAAACGGGTCATCCACAACCCCGACCATTGGCCTGCCCTTCGGACGTCTTTGAGCATTTGCCAAGAGTCCTCTACACTTTAGAACATGATCACAAAATTACTGACAGCTTTCCAGCATGGCGGCCCTTTTATGTGGCCGATTTTGTTTATTTCATTCGCAGGGCTCGCGCTGACAATCGAGCGCGTGCGATACATGAGCGCCGCATCTGCCGTTAGAAAAGAAGAGTTTTTAAATCAACTGAATCAATTGGTTCTTCAGGGAAATCTCGAGCGCTGCATTGCACTTTGCAATCAGAACC
>JAXMMN010000358.1:0-5460 GCA_034366485.1 Bdellovibrionales bacterium | reverse complement strand
GTAGTATTCAACAAAGGTGAACGCATTAGACAGCGTGAACGCCAACTGCGAGATCGGATTCGCGCCAGCTTCGGCAATGTGGTACCCAGAGATCGACACGGAATAGAAGTTCTTCACTTTTTCCGTGATGAAGAACTCCTGGATGTCGCCCATCATTTTTAGCGCAAAGTCGATCGAGAAGATGCAGGTGTTCTGTCCCTGATCTTCTTTTAAAATGTCGGCCTGAACCGTGCCGCGAACATTTTCAAGCGTCCACTTTTCTACGGCCTGATGCTCGGCACTTGTCAGTTTTCGACCTAGCTCTTTTTCTTTTTTCTCGACCTGCTGATCAATGGCCGTATTCATGAAAAACGCTAAGATCATTGGCGCAGGTCCATTGATCGTCATCGAAACAGACGTGTTAGGCGCACAGAGATCAAACCCTGCGTAAAGCCTCTTCATGTCTTCCAAGGTACAAATTGAAACGCCCGATTCACCAATTTTCCCGTAGATATCGGGTCGCTTATCAGGATCTTGCCCATAGAGCGTCACCGAATCAAAAGCCGTGGAGAGGCGATTGGCTGGCTGACCTTTGGCAAGAAAATGAAAGCGCTTATTTGTACGCTCTGGTGGGCCTTCGCCCGCAAACATGCGAGCTGGGTCTTCACCTTCTCGTTTGAGTGGGAACACGCCAGCGGTGAACGGAAATTCGCCTGGCATGTTTTCTAGTCTCAAGAAACGTAGACGATCGCCCCAATCGGAAAGCTTAGGAGTCGCGACACGTCGAATTTTAGTACCCGAAAGCGATTGTCTGATCAGCGGCTGACGAATGGCCTTGCCGCGAACTTCATAAACATACTCGTCGCCCTGGTAGGTACCTAGGAACTCGGTCCAAGAATTCAATTTTGTGAATGTCTCTTCACCCAGGCGCTCACGCCATTCCTTCACGTGCCGAACATCGACTGTCGCAACGTCTTTTAAAACTTCTGCGGCACCAAGTTTTGCAGCCACCTTCGCAAGGTCTTCTGTTTCTTTTTTGTACCGACGAACGGTGCCGGCAATTTCTGCGAGATAGTTTTGTCGCTCCGCTGGAACAATCGTCGAACGTTTCACTCCACGCACTTTTGCGCGATAGTCCTCTTTCACTGTCCAGAAAGCCGCTCGTGCGGGTTCTTTGGCCGCAAGTTGTTCCGCGAGCGAAAAGAAAAGCTGATTACAGCCATCGTCGTTGAACTGCTGAGCCTGGGTAAGGAAAACGGGAAGCTTCTGATCGGCGGCCTCACTAGGCGCCTCAAAAAGTTTTCTCGATCGGCGGAACTGTTTTCTGACGTCGCGAAGGGCGTCTTGCGATCCCCGTCGGTCAGCTTTGTTGATCGCTATGAGGTCCGCAAAATCGATCATGTCGATTTTTTCGAGCTGCGA
This sequence comes from Bdellovibrionales bacterium, assembly GCA_034366485.1. Taxonomy (GTDB): domain Bacteria; phylum Bdellovibrionota; class Bdellovibrionia; order Bdellovibrionales; family JAMPXM01. The sequence goes on along the minus strand of JAXMMN010000358.1, from coordinate 4,059 downwards.
TTGAGCGCCGAATTCCGAAGTCATCACATAAAGTGTCAGATCCGAAAGCGTCGTGATCGCGTTTTGCGCTTGGCCGATACCGCTTGTTTCCGCAATCAACAAGTCAAAATCATAGCTCTTTAAAAAATCGAGCATCTTCGGCAACGCGACCGCGATTTCACTTCCCGAACCACGGCTAGCAACAGAACGCATAAACGCGCCTGGGCGCGAAAGTGAGTTCATGCGGATGCGGTCACCTAAAAGTGCTCCGCCTGTTTTTCGCTTTGATGGATCGACGCAAACAACGCCGACTTTCATTCCTGGGTAGGCATTGAGAAGTCTCTGTAAAAGCTCATCGACCAAGGAGGACTTTCCTGCTCCACCGGTTCCAGTGACTCCGAGAACTAAAGGTTTTCCTGGTGATTTTCTTTTGAAGTTTTCAAGTCGTTTGGCAACGTCCGCCGGTACCGGCGAATCGAGTTCGATTGAAGAAAGCGCAACACCCAAGTCGCGCGATGGAAGTTCCGGTCGATCCTTTAAAATAAACTGAGTGGATTTTTTCTCGGCCCCATCAACTGGATCGAAATCACACCCCTGAAGAATCAGGTCGATCATCCCCTCGAGGCCAAGCTTTCGGCCATCATCGGGATGAAAGATTTGATCGATGCCATACTTTTCTAACTCGCGCTTTTCGTCGTAAACGATCACGCCCCCGCCGCCGCCATATATTTTCACGTGCGGACTTCCGGATTCTTTTAGAAGGTCTTTGGTGTACTTGAAGTACTCCATGTGACCGCCCTGATAGCTTGAAAGACAAATCCCTTGAGCTCCTTCTTGAAGGGCCGCATTCACGACATCCAAAACCGAGCGGTTGTGACCAAGATGAATGACTTCGGCGCCTGAGTCCTGAAGAAGTCTTCGCATCAAGTTGATGCTCGCATCGTGTCCATCAAACAAGGAGGCCGCCGTGACGATGCGCACGGGGTTTTTCAGCTTGTACCGGGCTAGTTGCTTTGAAGGACTAATTTCGTTCTGAGACGTGGCATTTTCGGTGTTCGGCATAGGGCGAAAACCTATCAGTTTAGGAGCAAAACTGTCACACAAACGTTGCCAGTATTTCGACGGGAGATCGTAGTGCTTATGGCAGGTTGCGTCAGAGCCGAAGGCAAAATCATAGCCTCGACTTTTCAAAACTGAGAGACCACGATCGATCATGGACTCAAAAAGTGGTGTCTACGAACAGCTGAAAGGAAAATCCCGCAAACAAGTTATTGAGATTGCAGAGCGGGAAGTTAAAAAAGTTTTGACTGCCGTGAATATCAGTCACTACCGCGACATTCGAGTCTGGAAAACATCTCAGTATTTCCGCGTCAAGTTCGCCGCAAACATAGAGATCGAGCAGCCAGAAAAGGCACCCGAAATCCCCAAGCGCACTTCCTTGAATATTTCAGCCCCACGAATCGAATCGTCTATCACGTTTGTATCAAATGAGAAAAAAGATGAGGTACGTCCTAAGGACCAGAAGTTCCTCTTTCATTACTCCGAAGAAATTTTCGCCGTCGCCAAAACCTTTGATCCCCGCGACCGACTTACGTTTGAAGAGGCGGGAGACTCGTTTCGCGTTCACGTTTCTCACCCAATGAAGGAGGACTCCACAGGTGGCTCTGAAGTCTATTTGATCAACAAAAAGACTCACGAGCGAGAGCTTGTTAAACACGTTCACCCTCGCCCCATTGGTGGTTCTTCCAGCACGACGGACATAGGTGGAAAGCCGTTCGTTGATCCCGACCCCGAAATCGAGATTTTTTGATGTTTATAAGCCGAAACCCTAGCGACCCGTGAATTTCGGTTCGCGATTTTCGATGAAGGCGCGGACACCTTCGGTTTTGTCCTCGGTGGCAAACACGGCGCCAAAATACTTCGCTTCCAACGCTTGCGCTTCATTGACGGACAAAGCCTGACCCTCATGGATAGAACGCTTAATGAAACCGAGCGCCAAGGGCGCACGCGCCGTCATTTGGCTTGCGAGTTCAAGCGAAGCCTTGAGAGCTTCACCGTGCGGAACAACTTTAACAACGAGTCCAACTTTCAAGGCCTCTTCAGCCGAAAGCATTCCACCTGTCAGCGCCATTTCCATGGCTTTTGCTGTGCCAATTAGGCGCGGCAGACGAACGGTTCCACCGTACCCCGGAATCAAGCCTAGCTTACATTCAGGAAGTCCAAACTTCGCCTTCTCGCTGGCGATAATAAGATCGCACGCCAGTGCGAGCTCAAGTCCGCCACCCAAAGCAAAACCATTCACGGCGGCAATCACTGGTTTTTCAAGTCGAGTGAGTTTCGTGAAAACAGCTTGGCCCCGAGTTGCGATTTCTTCGGCACCCTTAGGCGATACGCCTTCAAAACCTTTAATGTCGGCACCAGCGACAAAAGATTTTTCACCTTTTCCCGTTATAATAAGAACTTTTGTCAGCGCGTCGCCTGCGACAAAGTCTGCAAGCGCAGAAATGGAATCAACACTGTCATTGTTCAACGCGTTCAGCGCCTCTGGTCGCGCGATTGTCGCAATGAGAACGGCTCCTTCGCGGGCCAGTTCAATATTTTTCAAAGTAGGTAAAGACATCCGTGCACCCTCTCTTAAGAACTAAATTCGACTAGTACGTGTAGACTCCACGGCCCGTTTTTCGACCTAGCCAACCGGCCTCGACGTATTTCACTAACAATGGACATGGGCGGTACTTCGTATCGCCTAAACCATCGTGAAGCACATTCATGATCGCAAGACATGTATCAAGACCAATGAAATCAGCGAGAGTCAGCGGTCCCATCGGTTGATTGGTACCAAGTTTCATCGCCTCATCGATTCCTTTGGCTTCCGCGATTCCTTCATAGAGCGCGTAGAAAGCTTCATTGATCATCGGCATCAAGATGCGATTGACGATGAAGCCCGGCATATCGCGACCTTCAATAAAGACTTTTCCCATTTTCACGGCCAAACCTTCGACCGCCTTGAAAGTATCCGCCGAAGTTTGAAGCCCGCGAATTCCCTCCACCAATGTCATGAGAGGAACAGGATTCATAAAGTGCATACCGGCAACTTTGTCAGGGCGCTTCGTGACGGCTGCGATTTTCGTGATCGAAATGGACGAAGTGTTCGTGCACAGAATGGCGTCCTTTTTTACTTTAGAATCAAGATCCGCGAAAATTTTTAACTTCAGATCGATGTTTTCTGTCGCCGCTTCAACAACCATGTCACAAGCGCTCAAGGCCGCCGTGTCCGTAGCCGTTTTAATTCTTCCGAGGAGTGCCGCTTTATCGGCTTCCGACATTTTTTCTTTTTTGATCAAGCGATCGCAGCTGGAGGAAATTGTCGCGATGCCTTTTTCGAGGGCCGCCGCCGATACGTCGACCATCACAACTTGCAGCCCAGCCGCCGAGGCAACCTGTGCAATTCCATTGCCCATTTGACCAGCGCCAACGACACCTAAAAGCTGAATGCTATTTCCCACGACTTGCCTCCCCAGAAAGTTGACCAGAAGGCGGAACTTTAACGGAATGGCCTTGTGGGACTCAAGATTTTAATCAAGCAGGTCAGGAGAAAATCGCAGTCGAAATTCAACTCGGTGGCGATCTTGCTCTCGATTTTCCAGAATTTCTTTTGTCGCCACCAAGAGGCCGCGAAGCGAGCGCTTCATAGATCCGCGGAGGAAGTAACGCTGAACTCCGAAACTCGCTTCGTGCGTCATGTCGCCCGAAACATGAGCATCGGGATCGAAGGCCTCACCGCGTAAAAACAGTCCCCAAAAATCTGTTGGATCCCAATGAAAGTCCACCCGAGCGGACCGTATTCGTCGAGAGCGCACATCTTGAAGAACTTCGCCGCCAAACGCTTCGACTTCAAAACCAAAGCGTCGATCATTTTCGTCTCCACGCTGGCCTTCGCCAACCATCCAATCCGACGACATGTATAGCGACGCAAATCGAAGTCGACTGGGTTGATCGACATCCAATTCAACATTGGCATCGACGACACTGCCTGTCGGATGCGTCGCCACCTGTGCCGTTCGGCCCACTTGTCCGGAG
>JAXMMN010000357.1:0-3826 GCA_034366485.1 Bdellovibrionales bacterium | reverse complement strand
CGTGTCGATAACGAATCGATCGCCTACCTAAGAAGTCTTGTTCCCGTAGGTACACCGCTCATTAAAATTTATGCGCGCGAAGCTTACCGTGATCCAAGTCGTTCAATCTATCCAAAAAACGCCGGTCGCTGGGAATACATTCTCACGAAGAACGGACACCAAGCCAAAAACAATCACCAATTGGCAGACCGTGCGACAGTCCTCAATCAAGGAACTCCACAGTCTGAGTGGCTTGATCAAGGTGTTTACGAAGTTGATCAAATGCCCGACGTTGCCGATGGAGATCTCTACAAACTCGGTGGCTCTGCATTCAATGGTCACTTTGTTGTCGACGAAGGAACTGTTGTAAATTACCGACATCCTTCGAACTTGAAACGTGGTGGATATAGTGACCAACTCGTTCCAACCTACATGGTTTCAAGCAATGCCGACGTCAAAGGCGAATCGCGAAAAAACCGTTGGGAACCGCGCAACAACCACAACAACGACTGGAACAATAACTACGGTGGAAACTGATAGTTAAGACCGTCGAGTAACACCAATGAAAAAGCCATCTCTGAATGAGATGGCTTTTTTTATCGGCGCCTCACTTATAGAAATCTTCCTTTGATGTCGATGGACGATTCTTTTCCAACTTTATCGAAGCTCTTATCAATCCAACCAGTCGCCGATTTTCGACCCATCTCGAATAGATGCTTTAAAAACTGCGGCTCGATTAAGAGTTTGGTCGAAGACCCCAATCGCATCAACTCCTCTTCACTTTCAATCATGTGAACCAATATCGGCCGATAGCGTTCGCCATCAAGTGCGCCCTTCTGAATCAAACGGTTCACAAAATGTACGGCACGCATTTCACTGGCAAGACTGGCATTGAAGGAAATTTCTGACATTCTATCTTGAATCTCAAAAACCGATTTTGGTACGGCTTCCCGTTTAATCGGATTGATCTGCACGATCACGATGTCTTGCGAATCACATTCGTAAAAGAGCGGAAAGAGTGCCGGGTTCCCGACAAAACCGCCATCCCAATAATGCTGATTGTCGACTTCAACGGCATGGAACATCAGAGGCAGCGCCGTGCTTGCCATCAAGGCTTCTTGTGTCAATTCCTCGCGCCGAAAAACCCGAATGTGACCGGTTTCGATCGAAGTTGCAGAAACAAAAATCTTCATCGACTCCAGTGATCGGACTGCTGCAAAATCAACGTGCTTTGCAATGAGCTCTCTCAACGGATTGATATTCATTGGGTTCCATTGATAGGGGGAAACCAAATGCGTGAAGGAGGCAAAAAGATGATAGGACCACGAAAGATCAAATCCAAAACGCCCAAACACGACATCTAACGGATGACGACGATACGGTGTCATTTGATGCATTTCGCCGACTGCCATCCAAAAATCACGAAGTGCTGTGCGCGCCCCTTCTCGCCCCCCTTGGGCCAATCCAGACGCCATCACTAGACCGTTGACGGCCCCTGCTGATGTTCCCGAAAGTCCGTCCAATTCAATTCTAGGGTCTTCCAAAAGACGATCTAAGACGCCCCAAGTAAAAGCTCCGTGAGAACCACCGCCCTGTAGCGCAAGATTGATTTTTTTGACCATTTGCTGAACGTCTCCTAGCTCAACTTTTACCACTCAATTTCAAAAACACACCGGTTTAGTATCATTGAGAGGCGCTAGCAGTCTCAAAGAGAGACTTTACTCCACCAGACTGAAGTCCAATGTGCCTAGACCCGATGAGCAAATGTGAGATCTGCTAAAGGAATATTTAACATTAAGAACTTCGATCGCGACGGACAAGAGCTCAACGTCGGAGACCGAGTGGGTTTTGTGATGCGGGGCTGGTTCCTGCCACGCGAACAAGAGTCCTTCGGAATTATTCTCGAAATTGATCCCCGGGGCGGCATCAAGATAGACGTCGTTGAAAACTATCGACGTTTCACCTCGTCAGGTCGCCTAGCCGTCAGAGAAAAAGTCATATTTTTCACCCACCACACATACTGTTCCAAATCGCGCACACGAAAATTCGCGAAGGACGAAGACGGCACGCTCCTCTGCCTCTTTAAAATCGAGCCCGAGGGCATTCCCACCGAATAGCAAATCGTTACCGATGGACAACCCGGAAAAGTTGAATTTAGATAGCTCTGAATCTTACTCATTCAGGAGCTTTGAACATGAATTTGAATTTCCGCGTTCTCTCACTGTCTGCGGTCATTATCGGCACTTTATCGATTGGTACGGTAGCAACACTTAGCGGCTGCGCGATCGCTCCAAAGTCCGTGGCACAAGGTGAAGTTATGTCTCCGGAAGGCGACGCGGAAAGACTCTTCGAAGTTCTCGATGTGAACGCCGATGGCATCGTCTCCAAAGAAGAAGCGAAAAGTGGACTTCAATATCTCATCGCTTCCTACGACCGCGGTGGAAAAACAGAGATCCTCGCGGCAAAACAAGGCGAAGATAAAAAGTCGAAGCCCCTTAAACGTAAGTCGAAACGAAAACCAACGTCTCAAGATGCAGAAAAAGCCTTTGAAGCTCTTTTTGCCGAGCCTACAAAAGTTGGAAACGGCCTAACTCAAGACGAGTTCAAAACTCTCATAGTGAAGGCGTCCGACAATCCTGAATCCGATCCGTTTGCGGCCTTCTTTTAATTTACTTTAGTTATTTTTCATGTGATTCAATCTCTCTTGCCACGCTGGTCCCAGGTCAATATCTTGGGACCACGTTTTAACAAGGGAGACGTCGTGATCACGGTTGCAGCATTAGTCTTATCGCTTTTTTCGGCATTTAACATTTCCACAGCCAGCGCCGCGGAAGTTCGAAAAGTGTTTGATGGATCTGCCGCCTATTGCCCTCCAAAAGAGACGCACAGCCCGATTGTACCGGAGACAGCACTTCGTGCAGTCGTTGATGGCAATGATTTAGAGATCACACTGAACGTCTGCAACAATGGTCAATGGGAGCTCGACTCAAACCTTCCCATTCACCGCTACACGGCGCCGAATGGCGACAAAGTTGAACTTCATTTCGAAAACTTTCGGCTGGTAGTTCAAACTCTTGATTGGTCACAAACAAAGTTCATTTCACTTTCAAACTTTTCGAGCAGCGCAAAAGCTCGACTTGCCATCAGTGACGTTGAATTTGTTGCGGCGCCGGCACTCGATCTCAGCCTCACCGCAGTGAGAACCACGACAACCGCTAGTGGCCATACTTTTAAAGAAGACGTCACCTGGGGCGCTCTTCGTCTAATGAAGTAGTCCCGTCCGGTCCTTGGTCCATTCGCCCGATTTTCACTCAATTAAATTGTGAAAATATGCGTCGATAGGAGCACGAGGTGCCAGCATGTCTAACTCTACTCGGAATCAATCCACTTTTTTTAAGGGAATCTATGATTTCGAAGATCCATCAGGCGCACTGGTGGCCGCAAAAGTTCCTGCAGCAGGATCCGTAGATCTCTACTCAGGAACGGCGGTCATCGTCCGACCCAATCAATGTGCGATATTCGTTTACAAGGGGCAAGTAGCTGACGTTTTCTTCGCTGGAACCCACGAAGTAAAAACGGAAAACATGCCGATTCTCACCAAGCTTGCCAACTGGAAGTTCGGCTTCGAAAGCCCACTCCGCTGTGAACTGATTTTTGTCGCCGGTCAGGTGTTTACAGCCAGACGATGGGGAACGCCACAGCCGGTGTTAACTAACTTTCATGACTTCGGGTCAGTTCCCATTCGCGCATTCGGAAATTTCAATTTTGTCGTTTCAAACCCAAAACTCTTTTACACGAAGCTCATGGGCACAAGAGCGACTTTTTCGATTTCAGATATAGAAGAGTT
>JAXMMN010000356.1:0-2797 GCA_034366485.1 Bdellovibrionales bacterium | reverse complement strand
CGGGTGTTCGAGGATTTGAGCTTTAAAGAAATAGCTCAAATCATGAACTGCCCTTACGACACTGCGAAAGCGAACTACCGTCATGCTCTTTTGAAACTTCGTGAGAAGTTTGAGCTCGAAATGGGCACCGGTGGAGACCTTGAAAACTGGAATTCTCTATTCAGCATGGACAGCGACGCTGGCTCGCCTTTTGAATCCTCTAGTGGTTCGGGTGGGTCGCGCGGAGCACAAGACCAACGGGAGGTAGATCTGTGAGTCACGAACGACTATGGCCAAAGCATCCTAATGTGGAAGTGAGCATCGACTTATTGGAAGGCGAGCTCGATCAAGAGTTTGAAAAGGATTTGGAGATTTGGCTGAATAGCTCCGAGGGCAGCACGTCAAACATCAAAGAGGAATTGGAGATCTTGAGCCAAATCCGACAGTCCTTAAAGGACTCGGACGATGTGGCGGTACCTGAAAGCGGTCTTTATTATGACGCTCTTGAAGCGCGCATAATGGGAGCACTCGATCAGGCAATTGAATCTGGCGAGGTGAAGGATCGTTCGAAAACGGTTCCGACCGAACTTGTTGCGGCTCAAGCGGCAGGAAGTTCTCGTGGTCGCCAGGTTCGTCGCGGGATGGCAACGCGTGCCGGGCACCTTGCTGTTTTGGCCGGTCTTGCGCTTTTGACGACTGGGAAGTGGCCGCTTGCGATTGATGGCGCAGCACCAAGATCTAGTTCTGGGTCAAGCCAGGCGGCGCTCGAAGCGGCGCGTACTGCTGCACCGTCCGTTTTGGCGGATACGGTGATGAGTTTTGAGTCGAACGCGGATCTTGCGATCGAGCTTGCGGCGCGTGAAAATGTCGCTCGCCGGCTTGTAGCCATGAATACCGCGTCACCGAACAGCCAGATAGCTGACTAGACCGCAATCGACATTTGATCGACCAGCCAATCACTGTTTAAAATTAAAGAACAGTGAAGCTGGTCGAAACTTTTTCCCTAAAATTTAAACTGGTCATTTTTTTCCAGGTTCTCCCTCTGGTTCTTCCATTGGCCGTCCTCGCGTCCACGTCTGAGCCGAGTATGACAACTGAACAACTTGTCGAACGGGAGCGTCGACGTCTTGAAGAAGTTTTCATCTGGAAAATGTCAGAGGAGCTTCGTCTTTCGGTAGAAATCGAAACGACCTTCGCCGAAGCGATCCGCGCGTTGAATCGCGAAAAGCACTCGGCCAATTCTGAAGTTTCTCAGTCTCTCGCGGCACTCGGAAAATCGAAGTCCCCCAAAGATCGTGATCAAGCACTTAAGCGGTACGAGCGTGCCTGGCGCAGCTATGGTGAATTACCAATTCGCGAAGTCAGTCGCATGCGCCCGATCTTAGGTCCCGAAAAACTGGGACAGTACCTTGTTGCTAAATCTCAGATGGCCGAACGTCTCAAGGCGCTTTCGACCGGTTCGCCGAACGCCGGAGCGGCAGCGGGAACGGCCGTCATGGCATCGCCAACGCCGACCACGAAGTGAAGACGGTCGCGCTAAGAAACTTGCGGTTGCTTGTTTCAGTCCTCTTTTTGTTTTCGATGGTGTCTGCGTTTGCGACTCATTTTATTGTAGCGAATCGACATTCCCTCGGTCTTTCGCTGTCCCTCGTGAAAGTGTTAAGTGATTTTGCATTTTTGGAGCTGCTCGGCGCTTTAGTTGGCTATACGATGGTTTTTTTCTGGACGCTGTTTCGCGAAAAAAAGGTCGTCGTGCTGTATCTCTTCTATTTCGCGGTCACGTTTGTGTTGACGGCATTTTTCGCCTTCATTTGGTCATTGGAAACCGAGGGCTTTCGGCCATAGGCCTTGAGATCTGCCTCTGGGTCTTTGGACTTCTCGAGGGACTTTGCAAATTCCAAAAATTTAACTGGATCGTGGTTCATTTTTTCGAATGCACTTTGAAAGTCTGCCAAGTCGTAGACGTACGTTTTCCAAGCAAGCAGTGACGCGTTGTTGAGTTTTGAGGGATCGAGATCGCGCCTTAGACGCTCGCGGTATTTCTCATTTGTCAGTTTCGGTGCAAGGTCTTTATCGAAGGCTTCTAAAATTTCCCCAAGGCGTTTGCGCTTTAGTTCCTCGAACTCCGGCGCCGCTGCATTCTGAAGGGGATACCAATCTTTTAGACGATCTATTTCTTTCGAGATAAAAACCGAAAATGCTTTGTCGTCTTCGCGTTCAGCGGCAGCCGCGATGAGTGTCGAACTTTGGGTTCCCTCTTTTTCCTTGAAGTACAGTTCGGCACCGAGGTCGCCTATGAAGGTCGCAAGGCGTTCGTTAAAGTCGGCTTGCGACTTTATATACAAAGTCGCATGAACGGATTCGTGAACGATCAAATTGACGAGATCGTAGTCGGAATATCGCAGCATGCTCGATAGGACAGGATCATCAAACCATCCGAGCGTTGAATAGGCGGTTGCACCGCGAACATACGTGTCGAGGCCCTTTGCTTTGAGGTTGTTCGCCTCTTCTTTGGCGTCGTCTAAATTGAAATAGCCTTTATACGGAACGGCGCCAACAATTGGAAAACTCCAAAGGTGAGGTTCCAAACGATCCCTCGCAGCGGCACTGACGATGTAGGAAACATAGGGACGATCGAGTTGGACATAGCTTGCGTAATTTCCGTTCTTCTTTAAGCCAAGGACTCGCTCACCGAAGGATTTTGCCTCAAGTGCTAACTTCAGTTTTTTTAAGTCGTCTGGACTTAGCGATCGGTCTTTTTCCGGGGAGTTCAAGATCTTCTCTATCGGTTCGCGACTTAATAGGAGATCGGCCTGCG